>CAMJTZ010000118.1 GCA_946408865.1 uncultured Clostridia bacterium | reverse complement strand
CGTGCAGCATGGTCTCATGATCATTGGAGGATTTTACGTTATAGCCCATATCGATGCGCATCAGCAGTTTTCCGTTCAGCTTATAGACATCAATATACTCCGGCGCGCTGAGATTGAAATCCGGGCTGTAAACCGGATCCGAGAACATGGGATCCGGGCTTTCCGCCCGCCACTTCACTACGATTTCATACTCGCCGTCCCCGTCGAAATCCCCGACGCTCATATCCTGCGTATGATACTCCGAGGAGAGGGAAGTTTCGACCGCGCCGGAAGGCGTGCGCGCGAAAGGCAGGGATTCCCCACAGTCCAGTGCCCGTACGTAACGGATAAAAGCAGCTTCGAGTTCCCGGTACAGCGCGTCCGTGATTCTACCGTTTTCCAGCCCGGACTGAAGCGTGAGCGGCGCGCCGAGATACCCGGAAAGCCTGCCGCAGATCTCCCGGATCTGATCTTCGCTCACAGCCTCTCCGTTTTCATACGGTTCCCTGAAGGAACGCAGGAGATCCATATCCACGCGGTACCAGTGCTCGCCGTTTTCCAGAAGGAAAACGCTGCGGTCCGGCTTGCATCCGGGCCCGACGGTGACGCCGCGGTATGTAAAATGCGCGAGGGGAACCCTCTCCGGGGGAGGACACAGGGGAATCCGGTGAACCGCGGCACGGAAAGCCTGGCCTTCAGCCCCGGGAAGAGGCTCCAGCACAGGCAGCGTGGACTGTTCACGAACGCCCTCCACCCCATTCACCACCGGGGCAACGGCATAAACGTCTCCCGGCTGTCCTTCAGGATCCACGTAACAGCAGGGCGTGGTATTCTTCTTCACGATTCCCGGATTTCCGGCATAATGGCTTTCAGGCGCGACATCCCGGGGCGCGATTTCCGCCAGCTGTTCAAAGCGGCCGCCGTTCCGTTTGCGGTAAATCCGCCAGGTGATTCCGTCCGGCTCATTTCCAAGATACCGCCAGCTCAGGTACATTCCTTTTTCCGCACCGGCAACAATCAGCCCCCGGTTCAGGCGTTCCATTTTTCGCATGTCCGTTTCGCCTTTCTCTCTGCTTTTCATCCCTGTGTTATACCGGGACGGTTTCCGGCTGCAATGCTTCTTCCGGCCCGCCGGTTCTGCTTTTTTCCATCATAACCGAATCCGCCGTGTTCCGCAACAGGCCGGCCGGATCCGCAGCCTCCGGAGATCTGTTCACCGGCCTGAACGGGGAAGACGGGAACAAAACGGTTTTCATCTGGTTTGTCTTATGGTATGATAACAGAAACGGCGGGATACGCCTGGGAAGAATTTTTAACAATCAAAGAGAAAAAAACGGCGGAGGAAATCCCGATGAGAAGAATTGACGAGATGGATCTGACCACGATCGACGGCGTACCGTGCTGCCACGGACATGTGCTGCCGTTCGGGGCCTCCCTGCTGACCAACGGCGGAATCAATTTCTCCATCAACACCGCGGACGCGGAGCAGTGCGAGCTTCAGCTGTACCACCACGGGGACGCGAAGCCTTACGCCAACATCATGCTTCCGCAAAGCTACAGGACCGGGAACAACTACTCCATCATCGTCTACGGGCAGGACCCGGAAGACCTGGAATATACCTACCGCTTTTTCGGAAAGATGGAACCGGAGAAAGGATACCGCTTTAACCCGAAGATTCCGCTGCTGGACCCTTACGCCAAACTGATCTCCGGAAGGGAAAAGTGGGGCGAACGGAAACGGAAGAAACAGCCTATGCGTTCCCGGGTGCTGATGGAGGATTTTCCCTGGCAGGGAGACCGCCCGCTGGAGACCCCTTTTGAAGACCTGATCATTTATGAAATGCACGTGCGCGGGCTGACCAACGATCCCTCCAGCCCGGTCCGGCACAAGGGCACGTTCAGCGGCATCGTTGAGATGATTCCCTATTTCAGGGAACTGGGAATCAACTGCATCGAGCTCCTGCCGGTGTTTGAGTTTGACGAGCTGCAGAACCCCAGAACTTACAACGGAAAGCCGCTGTGCAATTACTGGGGTTACTCCACCGTCAGCTTCTTTGCGCCCAAATCCGGCTACGCCGTTTCCGGTCTCCTGGGGATGGCCGCGGACGAAATGAAGAATATGGTCAAACAGCTGCACCGCAACGGAATCGAGGTTATTCTGGACGTGGTGTTCAACCACACGGCGGAGGAAGGCAGCGAAGGGCCCACGCTGAATTACCGCGGAATCGACAACCGCACCTACTACCACCTGGACAGCAAAGGTGAATATATTGACTACAGCGGCTGCGGAAACACCGTCAACTGCAACAACGCCGTCGTGCGCCAGCATATCATCGACTGCCTGCGGTACTGGGTTTCCGAATACCATGTGGACGGTTTCCGCTTTGACGAGGCGCCTATCCTTTCCCGGGACTCCGACGGAAAACCCATGCAGAACCCGCCGCTCCTGGAATCGCTCGCCCATGACCCGATTCTCGCGACGAGCAAGCTGATCGCGGAAGCCTGGGACGCCGCCGGACTGTATCAGCAGGGAACCTTTCCGGCACCGGAAAAGTGGGCGGAGTGGAACGGAAAGTTCAGGGACTGCGTACGCCATTTTATCAAGAGCGACAGTTTTGCAGGACCGGAACTGATCAAGCGTATCCAGGGTTCCCCGGATATCTATTCGGACAGGACGGCGCACTCGACGCTGAACTTTGTCACATGCCACGACGGGTTTACGCTCAACGACCTGGTGTCCTACAACCAGAAGCACAACGAAGCAAACGGCGAGGACAACCGGGACGGCATGAACGACAACGACAGCTGGAACTGCGGCACGGAAGGGGAAACGGACGATCCGGAAACGGAAGCGCTGCGAAACCGGCAGGTAAAGAACGCCTTTACGCTCCTGATGCTCAGCCGCGACACGCCGATGATGCTGGCCGGGGATGAAATCCGCAATTCCCAAAACGGAAATAACAACGCGTACTGCCAGGACAGCCCTCTTTCCTGGGTAAACTGGGGCAACCGGGAACGCCACGCCGACGTATACGCGTCTTTCAAAAAGCTGATCCATTTCCGCCGGGAGCATCCCGTACTGCGGCGGAGGGATTATTTCACCGGATACAACGCCAGCGGCTATCCGGAGCTTTCCTTCCACGGGGAGAAGGCCTGGCAGCTGAACATGTGGGAGCCTTTCCATACCTTCGGCTTTATGTACGCCGAGCCGGACAAGGATTTCCATACCGGGAAAGACTGCTTTATCTACTGCGGCGTCAACGCGTACTGGGAGGAAAAACAAATGGAGCTGCCGGTTCTTCCGGAAGGCATGCGCTGGAGAATCCACGCAGATTCCGCCAATCCGGACAACGAGGGACGTACGGCCGAAGACGGCGTTCTTCGCATGATTCCGCGCAGCACGGTCGTGCTGACCGGTGAATAAGAAAAAGGCAAGATGGAGAAAAACCAAATAAAGACACAGGTACGGACAAATTATATGGTATAATCTTCCTGTTTACGCGGAAACAGACGTCCGCAAAGGAAAGGAGAATGGAAGAAAATGAAGAAATGGATTGCGCTGCTGATGACACTGTGCCTGCTGGCGGCGGCAGTTCCCGCCCTGGGCGAGGATTATTCCGGAAACTGGTACATGACGATTGCCGACGTCAGCATGGGCGTTCTGGCGCTGAACGCTGACGGTACCGCTTCCATGACTATGATGGAGCAGGAAGGCTCAACCGGCACCTGGACGCCCGGCGAGGGAAAGGTTACCGTTACCATCGACGGGGACGCCGTGGATTTTATTTATGCAGACGGCATGCTGACCGCTGATGTTTTTCCGGTACCCTTTTCCCGCAATGAAGGAAAACTCAGCATGACAGTGATGACCCAGCTGATAAACGGTGACAGCAGCGGACTGCCAGAGGGCATGACGGAAGACGACGCAAGGGCGATTGCCATGAACTTTATCACTGAATACCAGAAACTGACCGAGGACAGCTCCAATGCCGGAACCACCACGGAAACTGCCCCGGAAACCACTACGGAAACTGTTCCGGAAACCACCGCTGAACCGGTGACGGAAGAAGCGGCGCCGGAAGTTTCCAAGCTGAACGAGAATTTCGCGGTGATGACCATTTACGGCGGCCTGAAGGGATACTACTACGCGAAAATTCAGAACAATACAGACAAACCCTACTTTGTAAACGGCGGATCCTTCGTGCTGACGGACGCCGACGGCAACGAAGTGGGCGACGCGCAGAAGTATCCGAACTCCCGCGGATCCCGCTACCTGGAGCCCGGCGAGGTTTCCTTCATTAGCTTCCGCGTGGACATTCCGGAAGGCGTGGAAAACCCCGGATACAAGGCGGAGATCACGGCCGAAACGGACAGCTACGCCAGCAAGGATTACGCGGTTGAAGTGACCGGCACCGAAATCGGAACAGACCGTTACGGCAACCCGACCATGAAGGTTGCGGTGACCAACACTTCTGACGCGTTCCTGCCCGGTATCAACGCGATCATCGCGCTGGAAGACGCGGAAGGCAACGTCATCTGGCTGCGGGAAGAAAACCTTTACAATTACGAGCTGGGCCCCAACAGCACAATCAAGCTGACCGGGAGCATCGACAGCGACGCGATGGAGTATTTCACGGCCAACGGGATTGTTCCGACAACTGTGGAAGCCTACGCGTACGTGGAAACAGACGACTGATACAACCGGCACACCGGGCGGCGGGAGGAAGAATCCCGCCGCTCTTTTTCATTGACTTTTCCGGAGAATTCCGGTATCGTGAAGCCCGAAGAAACGGAGAAAAACAGGGCCGGATTTCAGTACCGGAACTGTTGCGGGAAGGCAGCATGGAATACACCGTAACGGCGGAAGAAACCGGAAGGAAGGTCCGGGACATCCTGCGGAGCAGCATGGGCGTCAGCTATACGGCCATGAAGAGCGCCAAGTGGAACGGCCGGATTTTCCTGAACGGAGAAAGCGTATACACGGATACACCGGTACAGGCGGGGGATACGGTACGCATTGAGTGGGCGGAGGAGACGCCGGCGTACCGCCCCCGCCGGTTTGATCTGCCCCTGGAGATCCCATGGGAGGACGAGCACCTGCTGGCAGTCGTAAAACCGGCGCCGCTGGCGAGCCAGAGCAGCCGGAATCATCCGGACGACAGTCTGGAGAACGCACTGTATACCCGCTTCGGGTGTCCGGAGGATTTTGTCTACCGGCCGGTGAACCGGCTGGACAAGGGAACGAGCGGCCTGATGATGGTTGCCAAAACCCCGCACGCACAGCACCGGATGCAGCGGCTGCTGCACACGCCGGCGTTCCGGCGGAGGTATCTGGCGCTGACAGATGGGATACCCGAAAAACGGGAAGGCATAATCGACCTGCCGATTGCCAAGGCGCCCGGGGCGACGGTACGGCGCATTGTTTCGACGGAAGGGAAGCCTTCGAGAACCCGTTACCGGGTGCTGGAGGAGCGGGACGGAAAAGCGCTGATCCTGCTGGAACTGGAGACCGGACGGACGCACCAGATCCGGGTGCATCTGAGCGCGATCGGATGCCCGGTGCGGGGGGATTTTCTGTACGGAACGGAGCAGCCGGAGGAATATCCGGGACGGTTCGCCCTGCACAGCGCCATGATCGCGGCGGAGCATCCCGTGACCGGGGAAAAGATCCTGCTGACATCCCGCCCGGCCTGGGCGGCGGACATTCCGGAAACTGTTCTTTTAATGGACATTGATTGACTTTCATCCGGGATGTTTGTATAGTAATTTCAATGCACTCCGGAAAGGAATGGAAAACCCGATGACGATTATTGAACTGCTGGAAAGAAACGCCCGGGAGTGGCCGAACGACACCGCGCTGATTGAAATCAACCCCGATCAGCCGGAGACACGCCGGGTGACCTGGCACGACTTCGAACTGGTTGAGCCGAGTACAAAAAAGAAACACTACCGCCGGGAAATCACCTGGGCGGTTTTTGACGAAAAAGCAAACCGCGTCGCTAACATGCTGAAGAGCTACAACATCGGCAAGGGCAAAAAGGTCGCGATTCTGCTGATGAACTGCATCGACTGGCTGCCGATTTATTTCGGCATCCTGAAGACCG
>CAMJTZ010000117.1 GCA_946408865.1 uncultured Clostridia bacterium | reverse complement strand
ATCTGTGTCCTCCTGTCATACAGTATACTGCTGTCTGCCGGCGCCCGGATGGCCGGCTTTTTTTTCCTGATGAAAAGATACAGGAAAGCAGGGTGCTTGTCAATCGGTCCGTACATCGCAGCTTCTTGCTTTTTGGACCGGCGGCAGGTAAAATAGAAAATTGGGACGGATTGCCAACCTGTACCATCCGCCCCGGACAAGAAGGAGAAAAAGCTGTTTATGTTTGAACGTTTCGAAGTGATCCGGAACGCCGAAATGCGTCAGTATACGACGCTGAAACTCGGCGGTCCGGCGGATTATCTGGCCTTTCCCCGGAGTGCGGAAGAAATTACCGCGCTGTTCGCGGAGGCCGGAAGCGCGGGCATTCCCGTAACGGTGATCGGCAGGGGAAGCAACCTGCTGGTTCTTGACGGCGGGATCCGCGGACTGGTGATCCGGGTGGAAAAGAATATGCGGGAGATCCGCCGCGAGGGAAATCTTCTGACTGCGCAGGCCGGAGCCATGCTCGGCGCTGTTGCCGCCGCGGCGGCGGAAGCCGGACTGACCGGGATGGAATTTGCCGCGGGCATCCCCGGAACCGTCGGCGGCGGGATTAGCATGAACGCCGGCGCCTACGGCGGGGAACTGGCCGATGTGACGCTCCGGGTGAACGGCGTGATGCCGGACGGAACGCCTGTATCCCTGACCCGGGAGGAAATGCAGTTCGGTTACCGGACGAGC
Organism: uncultured Clostridia bacterium; assembly: GCA_946408865.1. Next base: position 5,397 of record CAMJTZ010000117.1, on the reverse strand, counting down.
GCTGTCAAAAGCAGGAACTTTGTCGTGACAGAGGTTATTTTTGAACTGCAGCCGGGAGATCCGGAAGCGATCCGGTCCCGGATGAGCGAGCTGAACGCGATGCGCGCGGAGAAGCAGCCCCTGGACGTGCCCAGTGCGGGGAGCACTTTCAAACGCCCGGAAGGGTATTTCGCCGCCGCCCTGATTGACCAGTGCGGACTGAAGGGCTACAGCGTCGGAGAAGCGCAGGTCAGTCTGAAGCATGCCGGCTTCCTTGTCAACAACAACGGAACCAGCAGCAGCGATTACCTGGCGCTGATGCGGAAAGTGCAGCAGATTGTGCTGGAACGTGCCGGCGTGCAGCTGGAGCCTGAGGTGAAAGTTCTCGGAGAGGAAACAGAGGAAGAATGAAATACCTGATCGTGACCGGACTGAGCGGTGCCGGAAAAACAGCCTGCTTGCGTTATCTGGAAGACAAGGGCAGCTTCTGCATGGACAATATTCCTCCGATCATGCTGCCGAAACTGCTGGAAGCGTTCGACACGAACCGGACGCGCTGGCAGACGGTGACGATTGCCGTGGACGCCCGCAGCGGGGAGTTTTTTGATGCGCACGCTGTGGCACAGATGATCCGGGAACTGAGCAAGGTCGGCCATTCCATGGAGACCATCTTCATGGAAGCCAGCGACGAGACGCTGCTGGCCCGGTACAAGGAAACACGCAGAGACCATCCCCTCAGCCAGGAAGGGCTGACGCTGATGGAAGCCATTGCCGAGGAACGCCAGCGGCTGCAGCCTCTGCGGGAAACGGCGGATTATGTCATTGACACAACGGGCCTGAACTCGCGGGATATCATGAAAACCCTGAACAAGGCGCTGGGCCGTCTGAGCGACAAGGAGCCACCGATCCGGGCGGAGGTGATGAGCTTCGGTTTCAAGCGCGGACTGCCGCGCCAGGCGGACCTTGTGATTGACGTACGCTTCCTGCCAAACCCGTTCTACATTGAAAGCATGAGCCGCCATACCGGGCTGGATCCGGACGTGCGGGAATTTGTCATGGAACACCCGGTAACAAAGGAATTCATGAAAAAATGGACGGATCTGCTTGCCTTCCTGATCCCCTGCTACAGGGACGAAGGGAAGCACCGCCTTGTGATTGCGGTCGGCTGCACGGGCGGCGTGCATCGCAGCGTGACGATCACGGAAGCGATCGGCGCATACCTCCGGAATATGGGACTGCCGACGGAAATCAATCACCGGGATCTGATGCTGGAACAGGCACGCTGGAATACGCCGGTTGAGGACGGAGAATAATGCGCACAGGAGAGAGACAGAGCTTTGCAGCCCGGGTCCGGGAGGAGATGATCCGTCTCCCTGCGGGGAAGCCCTGCTGTATGCTCAGCGAGATTTCCGCACTGACGCAGACCTCCGGCCATCTGGCTTTCCGGGGAGGCGGCTGGCTCTCGGTCAGTTACCGGCTGGAGGATGCCGGCGTGGCCCGCCGGCTTTTCCAGCTGCTGAAAAAGCGGCTTGGCGTCAATCCGGCGCTGCATTTTACACAGACTTCCCGGCTGGGCGGACGGCGGACCTGCGTGCTGACGCTGAATGGACAGGATGCCCGGACGCTGCTGGACGCGCTGCATATGACGGAAACGGATGAGAATGGACAGATGCACCTGAAACGGACGGTGCCGCGCCATCCCATGACCCGCCAGTGCTGCCGGAAAGCGTTTCTGCGCGGCGCGTTTCTCGGCGCGGGAACGGTGACCAATCCGGAAAAAGGCTATCATTTTGAGTGGAAGGCAGACGACGAACATCTGCCGCAGATGCTGGAAAAGCTGCTCGGAAAATGCAGCCTTCCGTTCCATACGTATATACGCGGCGGACAGCGGGTGGTTTACCTGAAAGGCGCACAGCAGATCGCGGACGTGCTGGCACTGATGGGCGCCGGACAGAGTGTCCTGCAGATGGAGAACACACGGATCAACAAGCAGCTGCGGGCTGCGGCGGTCCGTGCGGCCAACTGCGACGAACACAACGGGGAGCGGATGCTGGACGCGGCACAGAAACAGGCAGAGGCGATCCGGCAGATCTCCCTGAAGCAGGGATTATTTACCCTGCCGCCGGCACTGCGGGAGCTGGCCAGACTCCGGCTGGAAAACCCGGACCTGAGCCTGAAGGAACTGGGTGAGATGATGGATCCGCCGGTCGGAAAGAGCGGGGTAAACCATCGCATGCGCCGCCTGATGGAAGTGGCGGCGGAAATCTGAGAAACAGAACAAAACAGGAAAGGGGGAACCGGGAGGTATGGTGGCATCCATATCGTATCTGCTGCTGTATCTGGCGCTCGGCGTTCTGAATGTACGGTTCCTGCTGCCGAAACATAAACCGCTGAACAGGATCTGGCTCGGACTGAGTTTTGGCGTGCTGCTGGAGATGTGGCTTCCGGCACTGTTTGCGTTTGTCCTGGGCTTTACGGCGGCGGCTCATGCGGCTGCTGCCGGGCTGCTGCTGATTCTTACCGCGGTCTGCTGGTTTCTGCGCGACAGGCGGGATCCGGCTCTGTGGGACGGCGAAGAAAAAAAGACGCTTCTCCGGATGCTTCCGGTGCTGATTCCGCTGGTGCTCCTGAGCGCGTATCTGCAGTATACGCATGTGATGCGGGTGGACGCGGCCGGAAACTGGCACGTCGGCCAGAGCACCTACGGCGACCTGCCGATGCATCTGAGCTTCATTACCGGGCTGACAGGAAAAAAATTCCCGGCGGACTATCCCTTCTATCCGGGGGCCCGGCTGAGCTATCCTTTCCTGACGGATACCTTCAGCTCCACCTTTTACCTGCTGGGATGCAGCCTGCAGGCTTCCGTCGTGATTCCAGGAACGCTGATGATGGCGCTGTGCTTCATGGGCGTACTGGTGCTCGGACGGGAAATGACAGCGGGCGGAAAGATCATGATCCTGGCGGCGCTGCTGTTTTTCCTCAACGGCGGGCTCGGATTCCTGTACGACTTTGACCTGGCCGGCGGCAGCTGGGACGGGGGATATTTTGAAACAGTCGGCGAGCGGATTCAGAATATTCTGACCGGATATTACAAGACGCCGACGAACCAGCCGGATCCGAACAACCTGCGCTGGTCCAATGTGATCTGTGACCTGATGGTTCCCCAGCGGACGCTTCTGGGCGGCTGGTGCGCCGTTTTCCCGTGCTTTTATCTGATGGATGCGGTTTTCCGGGCAAAAAAGCGGGACCCAGGAAACGGACCGCGCGGCCTGATCCTGCTGGCTGTATGGGCCGGAGCGCTTCCGCTGATCCATACCCACAGTTTTCTGGCACTGGTCCTTGCGTCTTTCGGCGCAATGATGTACGACTGGATTCATGGAGACCCGGATGCCATGATGACCCGCCGCACCCGGTGGCAGATTCTGACACCCTATCTGATTTATGCCGGTATTGCTGCGGCGCTTGCGGTTCCGCAGCTGATCCTGTTTACGTTCCGGCAGGCTTTCCAGGAAGGCGCCGGCCACAGTTTCCTGCAGCTGCAGTTCAACTGGGTGAACAACCCGGGCGGACGGGGGATGCGGGATCTGTATATCTGGTTCTACGTCAAGAACATCGGACTCCCGTTCCTTGCGCTGATCGCGGCGCTGTTTGACAAAACGCCGCGGCACCGCCGGCTCTTCGCGATGGCGCTGCCGATCATCCTGGCGGCGGAATTCATCCGCTTCCAGCCGAACGAATATGACAACAATAAACTTCTGTATCTTGCCTGGCTGCTGTGCTGCATGATTGTGGCGGACTGGAGCGCCGAAATCTGGAAGAAGCTGAAGGGTCTGCGCAGCCGATATGTACTGGCGGTCATCGCTGCGACGGTTACCTTCCTGAGCGCCGGGCTGACGATCTGGCGGGAGTGCGTAAGTGACTATATCGCCTTCAGCAGCGCATCGGTGGAGGCCGGGGAATTCGCCCGGGACCGGACCGAAAAGGACGCAGTGTTTATCTCGGGCACACAGCACCTGAATCCGGTGCTGTCCATCGGCGGGAAGTCGGTGGCGTGCGGGCCGGACCTGTGGCTTTACTGGCATGGGTTCGATACCTGGGAGCGGCAGGAGGATCTCCGGATGTTCTTCGAGGATCCGGAAAGCTGTCCTGAGATTCCGCAGAAATACAATGCCGGTTATATCTATGTATCCTCCTATGAGCGGGGCCAGTATGATGTGGATGAGGAAGCACTGGACCGCATGTACCGGAAGGTCTTCGAAAACGGGGAGGCAGCAATCTGGAAAATACCGGAGGGATAAAGGCAGGCTGGGCGGTTCCGCCCGGTTTTTTTGTTGATTTTTCAGGCGGAATGGGATACAATAAAGTGATATGTTATGCGTATGGAGGTGAGACAGCATGGCCGGAAAAAACAACGGGCAGAAGTGGATTGCTCCGGCAGTGATGGCTGTGCTGTCGATCGTGATCGCGCTGGCGCCTGGTGCGGACCGGAATACATGGACGGTTCCCGTTCTGGCGGTGCAGCTTTTGCTGCCGGTGGCGGCTTCCGTTTCCGGAGCGCTTTATCCCTGGCCGCTGACGGCATCGATGTGCAGTCTGGCAGCCGTGGCGGGATGGAAAGTTTTCCCCTTGCAGGCGCTTCCGGTGGTTCTGATCTGGTGTATCGGGACCGGGCTGACAGCCTGTCTCCCGATGCGCAGGAAGCTGCTCCGCCCGGCGCTGCGAACCGGAGTATGCCTGGCAGCATGGTGCACCGGGCTGATGATTCTGCTGCGGATAACCGGCGGGCAGATCGTGAACGGTCTGGCACAGGCGGCCTGTGATTATGTGGACCGCAGCCCGAACAGCACAGACCTGCTGCTGCGCGCCCTGAGTGCCGGCTATGTCCGCCTGACAGGAACGGACGCACTGTTTCCGGCGGTCCGTGTGATGGGAAATGTGATCATCGCCCCGGGAACGAAGGTGCAGATGCTTTACAGCCTGCGTGTTTCGCTCGAAGGAATGCTGCCTTCCACACTGTGCAGCGCCGTGGTTGTGCATACGGCGGTCACTGTGCTGCTGAGTACCGTACTGCCGGACTGGCTGCGGCGGAAGCAGGGAGAGCGCGGCGAGTTTTCCCCGATGGAACAGTGGTATATGCCGCGCCGGATGGGAACGGCTGTTTTTCTTCTGTGCTTCGGATGGGTGATTGCCTTGCTGGCAGGGGACGGTATCGGCGCCTATCTCGGAAGGATGTGCGCGGAAGTATTCCGCGTGGCATTCATCCTGCAGGGAATCTGCTGGCTGCAGTGGATGGGAAAGCGGATGGGGATCCGTTCCGCGGTGCGGAATATCTGGTCCGTGGTGCTTTCGGTGATCCTGCCGCTGATTCTGTGTTGGTATTACGAGGAAACAACATCCCATCATCGGGACAATTTGTAT
>CAMJTZ010000116.1 GCA_946408865.1 uncultured Clostridia bacterium | reverse complement strand
GGGAGCGCATCATGCACCACAGCGTCATCATGGTGCGCTGCTCGGCGGGAGTGAACCGTGTCCGCTCCGCGGGATTCTCGCACTGGCGGACGGCGCCGACCGGCAGCATATCCGCATCCGGCCAGTGTCCCGGGCCAGCGTGAATGCACCATTTTTCCGCCCGTTCAAACATTCCTTTCAGCAGGCGCCAGTCATCCCAGAAATCATCCGTGATGCGCCACATGTTCGCCCGGGCTTTCAGGTGCTCCGCTTCTTCCAGCGGCGCGGGGCCGGGGGAAAGACTCAGGACCATCTCACGGCCGCAGCTGCGGCATGCTTCGGAGATCAGCTCGATTTCCCGCCGGCAGTGCGGATATTCCCGGGCAATGTCGTCACACTTCACAAAATCCACACCCCAGGAGGCATAGAGACGGAAGATGCTTTCATAATATGCTTTCGCGTCCGGCGTATCGCACCGGAGACCGTACATATCCGGGTTCCATGCACAGACGGAATGGGGATCGGCTGCCAGGTGGCAGAAGCATTCGCTGTCCGCAACGGGAAGACGGCGGTGTGCTGCCTGGCGCGGAAGGCCGCGCATGATATGAATCCCGAATTTCAGACCGAGGGAATGGATATAGTCCGCCAGCGGACGGAAACCCGCGCTGCCTTGTGCGGAGGGAAATCGGTTCGGCGCCGGGATCAGACGGCCGTATTCATCCATGGTCAGTTCGGCAAAAGGTTCGTAGGAATGATCCAGCGCATTGGCGCGGGCCCACTGGATATCCACGACGATATATTCCCATCCGAAGGGCTTCAGGAAGGAAGCCATGTATTCCGCGTTGGCCCGGACCTGAGCTTCGGTCACAGCGGCGCCGTAGCAGTCCCAGCTGTTCCAGCCCATCGGCGGTGTCTGTGCAGTCAAAGAAATCCCTCCCCGGATCATCAGAATCAACCTGAATATTATATCAAACCGGGGAAATCAAAACAAGCTTTGGAGGACTCTTGACAGCATAAATCCAAACCGGTATGCTTCAGACAGTAAAAACAGCAGGGAAGGAAGAAAAATGGAAAGAAAGCATATTCGCGGTGCCAATCCTTATATGCCGCTCTGGGAACATGTCCCGGATGGTGAACCACGGGTTTTTGAATACCAGGGGGAAAAAAGGGTCTATGTATACGGATCCCATGATACGGAGCGGACAAGATACTGCGGCCGGGATTACGTGGTCTGGTCTGCTCCCGTGACAGATCTGACGGACTGGAAATGCCACGGCACCTGTTACCGCGGAGAGGAGGACAGCATTCTTTTTGCACCCGACGTGGTGCAGAAGGGCGATACATTCTATATGTATGCGGCGGAACGCCAGGGATCCGTGATCATGGTCGCTTCCTCCAAAACGCCGTGGGGACCGTTTACCAATCCGGTCAAAACCGATCTCGGCTTTGATCCGGGGGTTCTGGTGGATGACGACGGACGGGTCTATGCCTACTGGGGCTTCTGCGGATCGTACTGCGCGGAACTGAACGAAGACATGGCAACCATCCGGGAGGGCACGCTGCACGAGCATCCGCTGTCCCACTGCAGCGCGGAATGGGTGAAAGAGGACAAACATTTCGGAAAGGATTACTTTTTTGAAGCCTCCAGCCCCCGGAAGATTTTCGGAAAATATGTATATATCTATTCCAAACGGATGGAGGATCCGATGCCGGAACTGGGGATTCACGAACCGTGCAACGGACTTCTGTCCTACAAATGGAGCGATTCCCCGCTGGACGGATACCGCGACGGAGGAGACATCAGCTTCAACGGCGGTGAACTGCTGCCAGGGCCCGGAGGAAGGAATACCATGACTTACCGGTGGGGTAACAACCACGGATCCGTCATGGAAGTAAACGGCCAGTGGTACGTTTTTTATCACCGGCAAACCGGAACGGACGAATATGCGCGCCAGGCGATGATCGAGCCGATTGATGCGGCACAGGGCAGGGACGGAAAAGTCTGGCTCGGAAAGATCACCTATCAGGATGGGGAACCGGTGGCATCCTGCCCGGCAGAAATGACATCCCAGGGCGTGCAGGTGAACGGACTGGACGCGCGGCTGTGGATTTCCGCCGGATACGCGTGCCATCTTTACGGCGGGAGGATCCCGGCTTATATTGCACCGGTTTATGAACAGCGAGAGGATATCTCCGCCCCGGTCCGGGATATTTCCGACGGGCTTTCGGCAGGATTCCGCTATCTCCAGTTCGGACTGCATACGCCGGAGAGCGTCACCGTCCGGATGACCGCGCTGCGGCCGGTTTCTGTCAGCGTGCGGCTGGACGCCCGGGACGGAAAAGAAATCGCCGCTTTCCGGGCGGAAAACGGGACGAAAGAAATCACGACCCCGGTGCATGGCGCCGGGATCGGAAAACACGCGGTGTATTATGTTTTCTCCGCGGAAGGGGACGGAGCGGCGGCGGAAATGGACGCCTTTACGTTCGATTAATAGCCGATTTCCTGCAGCACCCGGTCCATCAGCTCAGCGTTCCGGATGGAAAAGGCAGGGGTAACGTGCGGTTTCTCTCCATACAGAATACAACGGCTCAGCTGTTCAATTTCGAGCGCATAATTGTGCGGAACATGAACAGTTCTTTCCTGTATGCCTTCCGGCGTGATGACACGGTAGGAAAGATCGCCTTCCTGGTTATACTCCACATCGGACCGGATTGCACCTTTTGTTCCGTGAATATAAAGCCGGTCAAAGCGTGCGTTGACAGTATTTCCGAGAATCATACCGGCGTTGAAGGAGGCGCGGACACCGTTTGCAAAACGGATGATTCCCGCGGTGTTCGCATCCACGCCGAGCTCCGTGAACTCCGCCGCAGCTTTGACAAATTCCGGTTCCGAATCAATCAGGGCAAGCATCATGGTGGTGCAGTAACAGCCCAGATCGTAGAAGGCGCCGCCGCCGTATTCCTTGTGAAGCCGGAAATCTTCCCTGTATCCCTGCGTGATGAAGGCGGTTTCAATATAGTCCACATCGCCGATTGCGCCGCTGCTGAGATCCTGTTTCAGCTGCGCAACATACGGACTGTGGAGATAGGCGTAGGCTTCCATCAGGTGAACGCCGCATGATTCGGCAGTCCGGAACATCTCCTTTACTTCACCGGCGTTCAGGCCGATCGGCTTTTCGCACAGAACGTGTTTTCCGGCTTTCAGGGCTGCCAGCACCCATTTCCGGTGCAGGTTGTTGGGAAGGGGAATGTAGACAGCCTGCACTTCCGGGTCGGCGATCAGCTCGTCGTAGCTTCCGTAGGATTTTCTGAAGCCATAGGATTGCGCGAAGTCCGCGGCTTTTTCCGCGCTTCGGCCGGCAATTGCGTACATTTCACAGCTTTCCGCTTTCTGCATGCCGGGGATGGCCGCATATCTGGCGATGTTTGCGGTGCCCAGGATGCCCCACCGAACTTTTTTCATATTCTTCCTCCTTTTTATGCTGTACATAAAAACAGCACAGGTTGCGAAATCAACATGCGTGTGATATAATTCGCCCGTCGTCCTGGAGCGGTATCGAAGTGGTCATAACGGCCCTGACTCGAAATCAGGTGTACGGCAACGTACCGTGGGTTCGAATCCCACCCGCTCCGCGTACATTGGGCGCCTGCTTCTGCAGGCGCTTTTCTGTTTCTGTAAAAAAGCACCCGGAAAACGGGTGCTGCTGAATGTGCAGATCAGATCTTTTTTCTGATGGTTAAGATGTTATGGTTGTTTTCGTAGCGGTAGATCATGTCATCCATCGTTTTTTTGACGAGGAAGATGCCCAGACCGCCGATCGAACGTTCCTCGGCGGAAAGCGTCACATCCGGATCGGGCTTTGCCAGAGGATCGTAGGGAATTCCGCTGTCAATAAAAGTGATGGAGAATATACGCTCCGCAGGCTCGAAATCAGTCTGGATTGTCGCGTTTCCGGTGCCGCCGGGATAAGCGTAGTTTGCAATGTTCGCAAACAGCTCATCCAAAGCGACGTCGATCTGCATCTGTGCCTTCATGGAACAATCCAGCGCTTCCAGCTGCTCATCCACAAACATGGTGACTGGGGTGATGTTTTCTTTGACAGCCGCCAATGTCAGTTCTTTCACGCTTTCTCCCTCGCTTTCGGGTTAAACAAAAATCCACTTTATAACTATTATACCATCATTTCGTAAATTTTGGTACAGTCTTCTTTATTTTAGGGTGAATTATATACCTTTGAGTACCCTCTAAGTCAAGGAAACCGCTTTTGCTTCAGAGTTCCTCCAGGATGGTTTTCAGAAGCGCTCCGCCGGGAGCATAAACCAGCTTCATGGAAAAACATCCGCGTTGCTCCGTAAGGAGGGGAAGAAACGCGCGGTCCCCTTCCCAGAGGGGCAGGGAGAGAACCTGCTCCACAGGGATCCACCGGAGAATGCCTTCACTGCATTCCGGCAGCGGACGATCCTCCGCTTTCGCGGTGTAGAGGAAGGTCAGCTCATTTCCCCAGTCCGGCAGGATAAACGTGAGGATCCCGCGGAAACGAAGATCCTGCAGTTCCAGACCGGCTTCCTCCCGGACTTCACGGCGGATGCATTCTTCCGGTGTTTCATCCTCCAGCAGGTGCCCGCCGAGACCGATCCATTTTCCCGCGTTCTCGTCCGCGCTTTTCTTCACGCGATGCATCATCAGCCAGCGGCCTTTGTTTTCCACATAGCACAGCGTGGTCAGCCGCATGGGATTCCTCCTTCCGCAATCCGGCGGATCAGTTCCAGATCCGCCGGCAGCCAGTTCACGCTGTCCAGCTCTTCCGGGAGGAGCCAGCGCGCGGATTCGTGTTCCTTCAGGGTCAGAGTTCCGGACACGACGTCACACAGGAAACAGCCCATGGACAAATGGAATTCGGGGTATTCGTATTCCAGCTGCGCAAGTTTCCGTCCGACGGAAACAACGGTATCCAGTTCTTCACGGATTTCGCGGGCAAGCGCCTTTTCCGGCGTCTCCCCCGGTTCGATTTTCCCGCCTGGGAATTCCCAGAAATCCTTCCAGGGGCCGTACCCGCGCTGGGTGGCGAAAAGCCGGTTTCCGTTGCGCAGAACGGCCGCGGAAACCCGGACAGTTTTCCGGACAGGGTTCGCCTGTGGCTCCGGACGCTCCGGGATCCGGTACACTGCCGCGTCGGTCACAATCAGATCCATGGGGACATCCCGCAGGGAACGGGGCAGGCAAGGGGAACGCTGCTCCTCAAAAGCAGCCAGGACAAACACCGCGTTCACGCATTCCGGCAGGAACCGGTCATAGAAGCCGCCGCCCATGCCGAGGCGGGTTCCGTATGCGTCAAAGGCGGTGCCGGGGCAGATGACGAGATCGATTTCCTCCGGCGGAACCGCCCGGGAGGAGTCTTCCGCGGGTTCCGGAATGCCGAAGGCACCCGTTTCCCAGCTTCCGGGAAGAAAAGCTTTCATTTCTGTTTTGCTGACGCAGCGCGGATAAACAAAACGTTTGCCCGCGGCAGCCGGGAGCAGGCACAGCGATTCCGGGGAGATCTCACCGCGGACCGCCCGGTACAGCATGACCGTACGTGCGGAGCGGAATTCCGGCAGCGCGGCGATGCGCTGCGAAGCGCGCAGGGATTTTTCCGTGCGCTCTTCCGGGGACAGGCTGCTGCGGATCCGGATGTATTCTGTTCTCAGCGCGGGACGGGAAGAACCGGACTCTTTCATGCCGGGAACCGTCAGAAGGTGACGGTTTCAGGGGCGGCCGTGAAGGAGGAGAAAACCGCTTCACCGCTGCGGAAATACAGGACCTGGGTGTTGCTGTCCTCCGGGTTGTACATGGCGCGGAGGGAAGGATATTTATCCAGCATTGCTGTTTTGGCCTCGAGGCGGTCATCCTCCACCAGCTCGCCGGCAACGCGCAGCCATTTCCCGTCTTTGCAGGCGCAGATTTCCGCCTTGGGATTGGCGGCAAGCTGACGGGAAACCGGCTTTACTTTTCCGGTCTGGATATACAGTTTTCCCTCATAAAGCATAATCGTGCCGAAGGGACGGACGCGGGGCTGGTCGCCCTCTGCCGTCGCAAGGTAATAGGTGCCGCATTCTTCAAGAAACTGGCATACTTTTTCAATTCCTGACATATCTGTGTCCTC
>CAMJTZ010000115.1 GCA_946408865.1 uncultured Clostridia bacterium | reverse complement strand
CATCTGCTGACGCCGGAGGAGAACTATGAGGTGACCGGCTTTGTGCCGAACGTGATCTTCCCCTGCGCGACGCTGCAGGACGGAGAGACAGGCAGGATCGCGATCTATTACGGCGCGGCGGATACTCACGTGGGACTGGCTTTTACCACAGTGGACAGCGTTGTCAGCTACATCAAGGAGCACAGCGTGCTGCACGGCGGAGACGACGAGGCGGTCCATAACTATTGATTCGGAATTCAAAATGAACAGAACGGGGATACAACGATGCGGGTAAAGAGTTTTGAAACACTGATGGAGGAATATGAGCGGATTCTGGCGCGGCCGAATCCTCCGGACGAACATTTTTACAACGGGATTTTTACGCGGTACCGGAATCCGGTGCTGACGCGGGAGCATATCCCTCCTTTCTGGATGTATGATGCGAATCCGGCTGCGAATCCCTTCATGATGCAGCGGCTGGGCGTGAACGCCACGCTGAACAGCGGCGCCATCAGGCTGGGGAACAAATACTGTCTGGTGGTGCGGGTGGAAGGCATGGACCGGAAGAGCTTCTTCGCTGTGGCGGAGAGCGACTGCCCCACGGAGGGATTCCGGTTCCGGGATTACCCGGTGATCCTGCCGGACACGGAAAAACAGGAAACCAACGTTTACGATATGCGCCTGACGCAGCATGAGGACGGATGGATTTACGGTGTATTCTGCTCCGAAAGCAAGGATGAACAGAGCGCGGACCTGTCCGCGGCGGTGGCCGCAGCCGGCATCGTGCGGACGAAGGATCTGGAGAATTGGGAACGTCTGCCGAACCTGGTGACGCTCCGGTCTCCCCAGCAGCGGAATGTGGCGCTGCATCCGGAATTTGTGGATGGAAAGTACGCCTTCTATACCCGGCCCATGGACGATTTTATTGAAACCGGCAGCGGCGGGGGCATCGGTTTCGGACTGTGCGACGATATTCTGCATCCGGTGATCGGGGAGGAGAAGATTATCTCCCGGCGGAAATACCATACAATCACGGAGGCCAAGAACGGCGAAGGCGCGGTGCCGATCAAAACGGACAAAGGCTGGATTCACCTGGCTCACGGCGTGCGCAATACGGCAGCCGGCCTGCGGTATGTGCTGTACGCGTTTGCCACGGACCTGCAGGATCCGTCGAAGCTGATCGCGGAGCCTTCCGGCATGCTGCTCGGACCGCTGGGACGGGAGAGAACCGGCGACGTAAGCAACGTGGTGTTCACCAACGGCGCCATCGCGGACAACGACGGAAAGGTATATCTGTACTATGCTTCCTCCGATACCCGGATGCACGTGGCGGAAACGGATATCGAACGGCTGAAGGACTATGTGTTCAATACGCCGGAGGATCCGCTGCGCAGTCCCGACTGCGTACGGCAGCGGGCGGAGCTGATCCGCCGCAACCTTGAATACCTGAACGAAAGAAGGTAAGGATATGCTGCAGCCTGCATCCCTGTTTACAGACGGCGCGGTCCTTTGCAGAGACCGGGAGATCCGGATTTTCGGACGTGCGGAAAACGGAAAAACCGTGACGGTACAGCTGCGGGACGCGAGGGGAAGCGTGCTGGCGGAGGAAAGCGGAACCTCCCGGAACGGGCGGTTTGAAATCCCGCTGCCGCCCCAGCGCGCGCAGGCGGGATGCACCCTGACCGTCAGCGCGGAAGGGGAACGGGTAACGGCGGAGGATATTGCCGTCGGTGACGTTTACCTTGCCGGCGGGCAGAGCAATATGGAACTGGAGCTGCGCAACAGCGCGGGCGGGGCCGGACAGGTCCGGGACGATCCGCTGCTGCGCTTCTTCAACGTGCCGCGAAAAGCCTTTGTCTGTGAGGAACAGCAGCGGGCGGTCCGGGAAACCCGATGGAATCCGGTAAACCGGGAAACAGCCGGTTACAACAGCGCGGTGGCTTCCATTTTCGGCCAGATCGTGCGGACGAGGCATCCGGAAATTCCGGTGGGCATCATCGGGTGCTACTGGGGCGGAACCTCCGTTACCTGCTGGATGGACGACGAAACCCTTGGCTCCCTGAGCGAGGGTATCCGCTACCGTCAGGCATACCAGGCCCTGTGCGGCGGAAAAACAATGGAGCAGTATCTCGCGGAGGAAACCGCGTTCAACGCATACTGCGAAGACTGGAACACGAAGGCGGACGCGTACCGGGCGGAGCACCCGGACGCGGACTGGGAGGAAATCCAGGAAACCGTCGGCCGGTTTGAATGGAATCCGCCGGCCGGGCCGGGATCCCCTTACCGTCCGGCCGGACTTGCGGACAGCATGCTGGCGGAGATCGCGCCGGTTTCGCTGACCGCGGTGCTGTTTTACCAGGGAGAGGAAGACGCGTCGCGGACAGACTGCTACGACGTGCTGATGACCGCCATGATCCGGTATTGGCGGATCCTTTTCCGCAGCGCGGAGCTTCCGTTCCTCTTTGTCCAGCTGCCGATGTGGCTGGACAACGGCGCGGAGGATACCTTCCAGTGGCCGAAAACCCGGCTGGCGCAGGCCGCCGTGCGCGACAGCGTGCGGAATACGGGAATGATCTGCCTGCTGGACGAGGGAGAATACGGAAACATTCATCCTGTGAACAAACAGCCCGTCGGAATCCGTCTGGCGGAACTGGCGGAACGGATGATCTACCACGGAACGGGGGAAGTGTCCCCGCGCGCCGTGGGACGCTTTGTGCGCGGAAATACCATGATTGTCGTGATGAGCGCGAAGGTGCGGACGAAGGACGGCGAAGCGCCGCGCCTGCTGGAAATCGCCGGAGAAGACGGCAGGTTTGTGCCGGCGGAAGGTGAAGTGGAGGAAGGCGTTCTCCGGATCCGCGCGGAACAGGTGAAACATCCCGCGGCGGTACGGTACGCCTGGTGCGACTGGTCGGACCGGGTGAACCTGACCGGGGAGAACGGACTGCCGCTGGAGCCTTTTGCACTGTAAGAAAACCGACCCGTACTGTGGGGGTATATTCACTTGAAAAAACTGAATCTTTGCGGAACATGGACCATGACCGGAGAGGACGGACGCAGCTTTCCGTCGGAAGTTCCGGGCAGCGTGCTGAAGACGCTGCTGGACCGGAAAGCCATACCGGATCCGTTTGACGGAATGAACGAATACGCCGCCTGCGCGGAGACACGGCACAGATGGCGTTTTGAGCGTGCCTTCACGGTTTCCGGCGAAGACCTGGAGCACAGCGCCGCAGACCTTGTGTTTGAAGGACTGGATACGCTGGCGGTTGTGGAACTGAACGGACAGACCGCCGCCCGGACGGACAACATGCACCGCACCTGGCGGATTCCGGTGAAGCAGATGCTGCATCCCGGTGAAAACCGGCTCCGCGTCACCTTTGATCCGGCGATGACGTATGTGGAGAAGGCGGCGGAAGAGAACCCGGAAGTATCCTACGACGGCGGCAGCGAACTGAAAGGAACCGGCTTCCTGCGAAAGGCGCACTATATGTTCGGCTGGGACTGGGGCCCGAGACTGCCGGATGCCGGAATCTGGCGCGGGTTACGGATCGAGTTCCATGACAGCCGGCTGGAGGAAATCCGGATTCACCAGGACCATAAACCGGACCGGGTCGAACTGGAAATCCGGATCCGTACCGGCGCGGAGCAGGCTGCCGTGGAACTGACGGATCCGGACGGCAAGGCGATCGCGGAAGGGAAAGGAGAAGCGGGAAGCCCGGTCCGCCTGTGCGTAAAAGAGCCGAGGCTGTGGTGGCCGAACGGCCTGGGGGATCAGCCGCTTTACACCCTGAAGATCGAAGCCCGCAGCGGCGGCAGAACCGAAGACGAAAAAACGCTGCGGATCGGACTGCGGACAATGACGGTTTCCCGGAAACCGGACGCATGGGGGGAAAGCTTTGCCCTGTGCTGCAACGGTACGGATTTCTTCGCCATGGGCGGGGATTATATTCCGGAGGACAACCTGCTGACCCGGATGAACCGGGAAAAGACGCGCCGGCTGCTGCAGGACTGCAGGGACTGCCATTTCAACACGGTCCGGGTCTGGGGCGGAGGTATCTATCCGGATGACGATTTCTACGACCTGTGCGACGAGATGGGCCTGGTGGTCTGGCAGGACCTGATGTTCGCCTGCAACACCTACAAGCTGACGGATTCCTTCCGGGAGAGCATCGTGCGGGAAGCGGAGGACAACCTCCGCAGGATCCGGCATCACGCGTCCCTCGGACTGGTCTGCGGGAACAACGAGATGGAAACGGCCTGGCTGGGGTGGGGCGGCGTAATGAACCAGCCGGAAAGCCTGAAACAGGATTATCTGGAGCAGTTTGAACACCTGCTGAAAGATGTCTGTCAGCGGGAGGCGCCGGACAGCTTCTACTGGCCTTCCTCGCCGTCCTCCGGCGGCGGGTTTGACGATCCGAACAGCCTGGACCGGGGCGACGTGCACGACTGGTCTGTATGGCACGGACGGAGGCCTTTTTCCGACTTTACGGAGCGGTATCCGCGGTTCTGCTCCGAATTCGGGTTTGAATCCTTTCCCTGTATGGATACGCTACGGACCTTTGTACATGAGGAAAGGGAAATGAATCCTTTCTCCCGGGTCATGGAGAATCACCAGAAATGCCTGTCCGGGAACGCGACGACGCTGTATTACATCAGCCAGACACTGCGTTATCCGTTCTCGATGGAGAAACTGGTGCACGCGAGCCAGTGGCTGCAGGCGGAGGCCGTAAAGGCCGGCGTGGAGCACTGGAGAAGAAACCGGGGACGCTGCATGGGCGCCGTCTACTGGCAGATCAACGACTGCTGGCCGGTCGCAAGCTGGGCCGGAATCGACTCATCCGGAAGGTGGAAAGCGCTGCAGTACCGGGCGCGGCATTTCTTTGCACCGGTGGCGGTGAGCCTGCGCCGGGAGGAAAAGGGATACAGCGTCCACGTGGCAAACGAACGGCGTGAACCCTTCCGGGGGACGGCAGCGTGCACCGTCCGGGATGAAAAGGGCGGAGCGGTACGGAAACTGACTCTGGATGTCCGCTGCCCGGCGCTGAGCAGCGTAAACGCCGGGACGGTTCTGCCGGCGGACGGGGAGGAAATGAAAATCGTACAGTGCGTGCTGCAGGATGAGGCGGGCAGCACCGTCAGCGAATGCGAGGAACTGTACACGCTGCCGAAATACTTCCCGTTTGAAAAACCGGAAATCCGTATCACCTGCAGGGGAAACAGCATTACGCTGGAGACGGATACCTTCTGCACCGGGGTGGAACTGCAGGCCGGGGATGCGCGGTTTTCCGACAACTGGGTAACGCTGTATCCCGGCGAGAAAAAGGAACTGACGTCGGACCGCGAACTCCGCGCGGAGGAACTGCGGGTGCTGTGGCTTGAATAATCAGACGGAACGAATAAAAAACAGACAAAAACGTTGACAAGCCGCATGGAAAAGCGTAAACTCCCGTTAAAGGCCTTGAAGGAGAGGGTTACGGAACCTCGGCAATCAGAGACGCGGCGGTTGGTGCGAGCCGCGGGAAGAGTCCGTCAGCTGTCACTCCGGAGCCGGAAGGAAGAAAGCGGAAGCAAGTAGAACCTTCCCGAATCTGCCGCGTAAGGGCAAAGGGCTTCACGGGAGCCTGAAGGGGCGGTGTTTCACCGCAATTTGAGTGGTACCGCGGGTGTGTGTTCATGCTCGTCTCAAAGATACGTTTGAGACGGGCATTTTGTTTTCACGGCAGCAAGGAGGAAGATCGACGATGGCACAGATAACGGGTCTGAATTACAAGATTCAGGAGATGGCGCACCGGATCCGTGAACTCCGGGAGATTGAGAATTTCACCATCGCGGAGATGGCGATGAAGACCGGCGTGACCGAACAGGAATACATCGACTGCGAGATGGGACGGAGCGACCTGAACTTCGCTTTCCTTTACCGCTGCGCTCTGGCTTTCGGCGTCGACGTCGGAGATATCATCGAAGGCTCCAGCCCGAACCTGAACTCCTTCACGGTCACCCGGAAGGGTGAAGGCCAGCGGATTGAGGAAGCCCACGACATGGTGTATTACAACATGGCGTCCTCCTTCCGGAACCGCATCGCCGAGCCTCTGTATGTGCAGGCGGCCTACAGCGCGGAAGCGGAAAAGGAAGACATCAAGCTGACCACCCACGAAGGGCAGGAATGCGATATCGTCATCGAGGGCCAGCTGAAGGTCCAGGTGGGCG
>CAMJTZ010000114.1 GCA_946408865.1 uncultured Clostridia bacterium | reverse complement strand
CCAACGTCGGCGCCGGCTATATCCTGCGCCGCCTGCTCCGCCGCGCCATCCGCTATACGCGGCAGCTCGGCCTCGAATCTTCCGTTCTGGCTGAGGTCAGCAAAATCTTCATCGAGCAAATTTATGACGAAGCGTATCCCCTGCTCGTGAAGAACGAAGCCTATATCCTCGATGAAATCATGAAGGAGGCCGCCCGCTTCGAGGCGACGCTGGCCACCGGCATGAAGGAATTCACCAAGTGCATCACCGGCATCCGCCGCAAGAACGAGTTCATGGCCCAGAAGGATCCGTCCTATAAGCCCGAAACCGAAATCAGCGGCAAGCAAGCCTTCCGCCTCTACGATACCTACGGTTTCCCGCTCGAGCTGACGCAGGAGCTGGCTGCCGAGGAAGGGCTCACCGTCGACGCCGAAGGCTTCGCGGAAGCTTTTAAGGAGCATCAGGCCATCAGCAAGCAGGAAGGCACCTTCAAGGGCGGCCTCGCGGAGCAGAATGAAGTCACCGCCCGCCTGCATACCGCCACCCACCTGCTCCAGGCCGCGCTACGCAAGGTCCTGGGCGACGAAGTAGCCCAGAAGGGTTCCAATATCACCACCGAGCGCCTCCGGTTCGACTTCAGCTTCAGCCGCAAAATGACCCCCGAGGAAATCCAGGAGGTTGAGCGCCTGGTCAACGTCGCCATCGACGCCAACGTCCCCGTCGTCTGTGAGGAGATGACCGTCCAGGAGGCCAAGGACAAGGGCGCCATCGGCCTGTTCGAGAGCAAATACGGCGAGCGTGTCCGCACCTATAAGATGGGCGATTATTCCTTCGAAATCTGCGGCGGCCCGCATGCAGCCAATACCGGGGAACTGGGCTCCTTCAAGATCCGGAAGGAAGAATCCTCCTCCGCCGGCGTCCGCCGGATCAAGGCCACCATCCAGCCGAAAGCGTAACGCGACCGCAGAAACAGGAGTATGACCCATGCGTTTTGATACAGAAAAGGAAAACAGCCGTCTGCGGGAAGTCCAAACCGGCTCAGAGGAAATCTTCAGCGGCGTGATCCTCCATGTGCAGCGGGATACCGTCCGTCTGCCCAACAATAACGAAGCCATCCGGGAGGTCATCCGCCATATCGGTGCCGTCTGCGTCATCCCGGTCCTCGACAACGGGGATGTCATCGTCGAACGCCAGTACCGCTATCCGCTGGACCGCGTAATCCTGGAAATCCCCGCCGGCAAGCTGGACGCGCCGGATGAAGACCGGCTCTCCGCCATCCAGCGGGAGCTCCGGGAGGAAACCGGCTACACCGCGGAAGTGTGGAAAGAGCTCGGCGACTTCCATCCCGCCCCCGCCTACAGCGACGAGTTTATCACCATGTACCTCGCCCGCGGGCTCCGCAAGGGGGATCAGCATCTCGATGCGGACGAATTCCTGGATGTCTATACCGTCCCGCTGAAGGACCTGGTGGAGGACTGTATGGCCGGCCGGATTTCCGACGCCAAAACCCAGGTCTGCATCCTGAAAGCCGCGCGCATCCTCGGAATCTGAATTTTAAAAAAACACAAGGACTGCTCCCTTCGGAGCAGTCCGTTTTTATTGCGGATAACCCGGGTATCAGTCCCTCACTCCGGCAGCAGCGAAATGCGGACCGGGGTGCCGTTGGTGGATACATAGACCGTGCGGCCGTCGCTCAGCGGGATCCTGGCTTCCATGATTCCCTCATCGCTGACCTTGGCCCCGTACCGCTCCGTCAGCCATATGCCCAGCCCCTCCCAGTGGTTCCAGGCGCTCATTTCACCGTCCACAATGAGCATGTCCCGTTCGTCCACGGTATATCCGTCCGGGTTCCATACTGCGTCCGGATCATCCAGCCATCCGACGCTGCAGATGCCGTCAAATCCGCAGTATCCGGTCGGAATATAGGTCCAGAACGCGTTGACGGTCAGAATCGGTTCATTCAGCTTTCCGTGTTCGGTACGGACATGAAGCCAGCTTTCTCCGTCATCCTGCGTGAAACCGATCGTTCCGTCCTCTTCCGTAATATAGCTGTCCAGTCCGGCGTTCATCAGGTCCTGCGGCGTGCTTTTCCCGAGAATGCAAGCCCGGCCGTCGATGTCCATCGTCAGCCGGCTGCGGTCTGTCAGTTCGTTCAGCGCCTTCCGCAGCGGTTCGTCATTCCGCAGCGTATAGTATTCCCCCTCCGCTGTTTTCAGCGCCGTCCCTTCAAAGAAAAGCTCAAACAGGGTATCGTCCCTGAACCAGAAGGCCAGCCGGGCCGGTATCCCGCCCGCCGGGGCTTCTGTCTTTTCGCCGGTCCCGAGGGCGCTGACCGCATCCCACAGAATATTGACGCTTTCCGGATCGTTAATTTCAATCCGGTCGCCTTCCGAATAGTTTGCACCGCCGATCTTCATGCCGGACGCCACTTTTTCCTGCGCTTCCTTCAGTCCGGTCAGCGCCGCGAAAGAGGTTCCGGTGCTGCCGCCTTCCGCTGCTGCGGCGACGCAGACCGTCAGCATCATCAGTGCCAGAATCGCTGTCATCCGTTTTTTCATGATTTTTCCCTCTCTTTCATCCTGTAAGACATGTTTTTTCAGTGAGAAGTTCCGTCGTTTCCTTCTTTTTCTGCCGCGGGCAGGGCAAACCCGCGCAGGCTCCGCATCATTTGTCTTCTGTTGTTGATTCTGTCATCCGGATCCATTATAATGGAATCAGAAAAAAATGGGAACCTTTTGTCCCTCTGTGCGTCTGACAAACTGAAAACGAAAAACTTTACCGGCCCGATCATTCATCTGTCTGAAAGGAGATTTCTTATGAAACGCCTGTTTGTTCTGTTTCTCGTCTGTTCCATGATTCTGCTGTCTGCCGGCAGCGTCTCCGCGGAGGAAAGCGTGGTCATGCCCCTCCCGGCCGATACGGAAGTAAACACTTCCTGGGGCGTGTATCTGGCAGATTTTTCAGATGCGTCCTCGTTCCCGCGCAGCGGTTCCGTCAAGGTCTCCCTGTACGCGCAGGAAATGTACAGCCTGGCGGATATTGACGGATTGCGCAGCGGCAGTGCCGTGCAGATTGCCGGGAACGTATACCACGTTTCCAAAGTCACCCCGCGGCAGGACGGCAGCGTGGTCATTGACGGCGGCGAAGACTCGATTCCCGTTGTCTTCAAACCCCAGGGGGAAGTATATCTTGCCTCCCGTAACGACTGTGCGGTAAGCACCTTTGTGGGCACCTATACGCTGACGATGCCGCTGCCGGATGCTTTCACCTTCTTCTGGATGCATAGCAGCAAAAGCATCGACAGCTATACCGGGGACGGTTTTGCGAACCTGCTGTCCGGGGGCAGTCTTCCGGCCCTCAGCCGTTCCTTCACCGTGCTCTCCTTCTCCGGCGGGCAGCCGGCGAGACTGGTCTTTGCGGACTTTACGGTGGATAATCCGGAGGATGCTGTCCATACAGCCTCCGCGTCCAAGGCTTCTCCCTCCGGCCTTCCCGCCCCGGGCCCCGTTTATTCCGGATCCGGAGCCGGTTCCGGGGCCGGTTCCTTCACCCTGCATCCCGTTGTATGGGACGGCGTCGGTCTTGGCAAATGTGCCATCCCGGCGGGATATGAAATGAACCTGAACGTATACTGCAACGATGATTCCACCTGCTTTGGCGCTCCGTTCCGTTACAGGGTGGAGGCAGTATCCGGTTCTGCCGTGCTGGGTTATTTCAGCAGTGAAGTGTACGTGGAGCGGGTGTCCGGATACTACCGCCAGAACAACGGCGCGCATGACCCGGAACTGGACGTTTTCATGATGACCTATATGAACGCGTCCCAGTACTGCGACTGGGTCGCTTCCAGGATGGTTTCCGATCCCGCCTTCTGGAAGGAAGAGGACTCATCCCTCCTCAACGGCAAGGTGGAGTACGCCAAAAACTATTACAAGAATAAAACGGTGGACGACATGGCGTCGGTAGGAATTAAAACAAACTGGTATGACGTCACCGCGGCCCAGAGGGTTTACACCTATCAGCATAACGGCGAAACATACGCCCTGTGCATCCTGGCGGAGGTCCGGGCCTTCCAGATGAAATCCGGCGTGGGTGTCCTGACCTACTGGGATATTCCGGAATACTTCTACATGATCTCCTCCGTTTCCGACTTTGACCGGATCCATGCAACCGATTTCCAGGCCTTCACTTCAAACACTGCCTTCAGCGATACCTTTGTCCAGCTGCAGGATGATCTTACCGCTCAGATCCGGCAGAGAATCGAGCAGGGCTGGGCCAGGGATATCGCTTACAGCAATGCCTACACCGCTGCCATGAACGCCCTCGTGACCTCCTCCGTGGAAAGCTACCTGCATTCTTCCAGTTACAGCGCCTCGGACCGGTTCTCGGATTACATCTTTGACCAGAATGAATACACCACCGGCGACGGGTACACCTGCAATATTTCCACTTCCTATGATTATGTCTGGGATGGCGGCAACGGAACCGTGTACTACAGCAACAACGCCCTGGATATGCCTGCCGGCGCAACGCAGCTGTCGCCCCGGTAACCGCCTCCTGTATTTCTCTTCAGAAGCCGCCTTCCGGCGGCTTTTTCCTGTTCCGTCCGGCGTCGTTTTTTGCTGTAAATGATTGACAAATTCCCCGGGCGGAGGGACAATAGATTCACAGAAAGCGGAAAATATGGAAGGGAGCGTGATTCCCCTGACTTCCGGCAAGGCAAAACGTTTCACAAAAACAGAGTGGTCCTGGATTTTCTACGACTGGGCAAATTCCATTTACGCAACCAATATCATGGCGGCGATTTTCCCGACGGTCTTCGTTTCCATCGCCGGTGAGGCGGGCGATATCTGGTGGGGCTACGGCACCTCCATCGCCACCTTTATCGCCGCCCTCCTGGCGCCGCTCCTCGGCGCGGTCGCGGATTACAGGGGCATGAAGAAAAAGCTCTTCACCGTGTTCATGCTCATCGGCGTGGTCTTCACCTTCGCCATCGCCCTGGTCATGAACAACTGGAGGCTCATGCTCGTCGGCTATATCCTCAGCCGGATCGGTTTCTCCTGCTCCTGCCTCTTCTATGATTCCTTCCTGACGGATGTCACCACCGACGACCGGATGGACAAGGTTTCCTCCTGGGGCTACGCCATGGGCTATATCGGCGGCAGCACGATCCCCTTCCTCATCTCGATTGTCGTCCTTCTGGTCATGGGCTACGGCAGCCCCTTCGCCCAGAAGTTCTCCATCATCATCACCAGCGTCTGGTGGCTGGCGTTCTCCATCCCCTTCCTGAAGAATGTGGAGCAGACCCATTATATCGAGCGCACGGGAAAAACAACCGTCGGCCAGATTTTCCGGAATATCGGCCATACCGCCCGGGATATTTTCCGGCGCAAGGGCCTCTTCCTCTTTGTGGTCGCTTACTTCTTCTATATCGACGGCGTCGGCACCATCATTTCCATCTCCACCGCCTACGGCACCACGCTGGGCCTGGGCACCGTCGGAATGATCCTGGCCCTCCTTGTCACGCAGATCGTGGCCATGCCCTGCTCGATCATCTTCGCGAACCTGGCGGATAAATTCACCGCCCGCCGGGCGCTGATCGGCGCCATCCTGATCTATACCCTGATCTGCATGGTCGGTTTCTACATGGGTTTCTCCCTCGAACCCCATCAGGAAAAATACGAGGCTGCGCTGAAAGCGGAGTATACCGAACCGCTGCAGGATCTGACGGATGAAAAGGCCATTGCCCTGCGCGACAGCCTGAAGGATTACTTCACCGATGCGGAAGCGCAGAAAAAGGCGGATGAGGCCGTTGCCAAAACGCTGACCGAAACTTCCTCCCCGGAGGTGGAGCGCGTTACCCTCGCCTTCGCAAACTTCATCGGCAGCCGCACGGAGGAAATCAGCGGCTTCCGGAAGGCTGTCTCCTTCTCGACGATCCTGTTCTGGGCCATGGCCGTGCTGGTCGGCACCGTCCAGGGCGGCATCCAGGCCGTCAGCCGCAGCTATTTCGGCAAGCTGATCCCGAAGAAGCGCAGCAACGAGTTCTACGGGTTCTTCGATATCTTCGGCAAGTTCGCCTCCGTGCTCGGGCCGTTCCTCTACGCCCTCATCGGCGGCTGGACCGGGCGGAGCAGCTTCGGCGTCCTTGCGCTGGTCGTCCTGTTCCTGGTCGGCCTTGTGATCATGATCGCGGGCAAAAAGCATTTTGAGGCGCTGGATCTTCACCCCGAAGCGTAATCCTCCCGGA
>CAMJTZ010000113.1 GCA_946408865.1 uncultured Clostridia bacterium | reverse complement strand
GAACCTGCCGGATGAAGACTTCGATCCCATGCTGGGCGAAAGCACCGGCGCCGGCGTCATCTTCGGCGCGACCGGCGGCGTTATGGAAGCCGCTCTGCGTACCGTATACGAAAAAGTGACCGGCGAAACCCTGAAGGATGTTAACTTCAACGCCGTCCGTGGCACCGAAGGCATCAAGGAAGCCACTGTCAAGGTGGGCGACCTGGATGTGAACGTCGCAGTGGCTCACGGAACCGCGAACGCGGCGAAGCTGCTGGACAGCATCCGCAGCGGCGAGAAGACCTACCACTTCATCGAGGTGATGGGCTGCCCCGGCGGCTGCGTCACCGGCGGCGGACAGCCGATCGTTTCCGCGCAGAAGCGGATGGAATGCGATCCCAAACAGCTGCGCGCCGCAGCCCTGTACAACGAGGACGCAAACAAGCCCGAGCGCAAGAGCCATGAAAACGCCTCCGTTATGGCCCTGTACAAGGACTATCTGGGCGAGCCGAACAGCCATCTGGCGCACGAGCTGCTGCATACGCATTATCAGGAGCGGCCGAAGTACACCAAGTAAATCCCGTTTTTCACGAACCGCCGGACAGACGAGACGCCCGGCGGTTTTTTCTGCCCGGAAAGGCTGCAGAAAACTTTGCAGGAGGGGACGGCATGTGGTAAAATAAGCAAAAATGAAGGGATGCGAAACGGCATATGATTCAGGAAGTCAGAATCGCCACAACAGAAGATCTGATGCCCCTGCTGAGCGAACAGGAATACCGGCCGGATCTGGGACGGAACCGGAGCAGCTTCCTGTACCGGGGGATGCCGGACATTTCCTTCCGGATGGAGACGAGCCTCAGCCGTAACTGCAAGGGACTGCAGAAAATGCTGGAGCCGGCGATTCTGAACAACTTCGCGAAATACGCTGTACGGGAAGATCCGACGGTTACGCAGAGCGTATGGCACCAGATGATTACAGGTCAGCACAACGGCCTTCCGACGCGGCTGCTGGACTGGACGCATTCCGCCCTGGTGGCGCTGCATTTCGCCATGACGGAAGAAAACCTGGCCGAGATGGACGCGCACGACTGCATTGTCTGGCGAATCGACATGAACGAGCAGATGAACCACCTGCCGGAACAGTACCGCGAGGCGATCGGCCGGGAGCAGACCACTCTGTTTTCAGTGGAAATGCTGAACCGGCTGGCTTCCACACTGGAAAAGTACGACGAGGACATGGGCGACCAGTCCATGGTCATCATCGAACCGCCGAGCACAAACAACCGGATCATCATGCAGTATTCCTTCTTCTCCGTGATCCCTATGGGAATGACCGATATCGAAACCTTCCTGGACCGGCAGACGAACAACACCGTGAAATACATCATCGACCGCAGCCTGCGCTGGCGGGTAAGGGATATGCTCGATTCCCTGAATATCAGCGAACGCCTGCTGTATCCGGGACTGGACGGCCTGAGCAAATGGATCGCCCGCCACTATTATGTTAAATAACCGTAAAGGAGACAGAGACCATGAAGAAGCAGAGCGTCCTTTCCCTGATCATTGCTGCGGTCCTGCTGCTGTGCGCGGCGGCTGCGGCGGAGAGCGGAACCCTGGACGTAACCACCCTTTACAAGACCAGGGATACGGATGACAGCTGGAGCGGTGTGGAGGTGGAAACCATCGACCTCAGCACGGTCACCGACGCGGAAGTGGTTATCAGCACCAAAGGAAACTATGTGCTGAGCGGCAAATACAGCGGCCGGATCCTGATCGACGCACCCGAAGAGGACAAGGTACGGCTGATTCTGAACGGCGCGGAAATCACCAGTCCGGAAGGACCGGCTATCTATGAGAAGCAGGCGGACAAACTGATTATCACCATCGCGGCGGACACGGAAAACACGCTGACGGACGGAACGCCCGTGACGGACGACGACGACACGATCGGCGCCGTGCTGTACGCGGAGGACGATCTTTCCATCAACGGGACCGGCAGCCTGACCGTGAACGGAACACAAAAGCACGGCATCCAGAGCAAGGCAGACCTGATTCTCGCGAACGGAAAAATCACGGTGACCGCCGTGAAGGACGGCGTGCGCGGCCGCAACTCACTCCTGATCCTGGACGGGGAACTGAACATCACTGCAGGCGGCGACGGAATTACGTCCACACGGACGGATTCGGACGGAAAAGGCTGGATTGTGCTGGCCGGAGGACAGGTGACGGTAAAAACCGGCAACGGCGCCGCGGGAGCAAGCAAGGTAAAGAGTTCCTCCAGGAAAGGCATCAAAGCAGCCGCGGACCTGACCGCGCTGGGAGGAGAATATACCCTCGACTGCGAGGACGACGGAATCAACGCTGCCAGCATCACCCTTTACGGCGGAAACTTTGATATCCGCTCCGGCGACGACTGCATGCACGCGGACGGGAAACTGACCATCACCGGCGGGAAACACTGACAAAGGAGGCGGAAGGATGAAGCGGATCCTGTTCACGGCAGTACTGCTGACGGCGCTCCTGCTGATTCTGTCCGCCATTCCGACAGCGTGCGCCGATGTGGTCATCAACGAGGTCATGGCCAGCAACGGATTTTACGAAAACGGGAATGCCTACGACTGGATTGAACTGTACAACGACGGGAAAGAGACGGAAAACCTGAGCGGATGGTATCTGAGCGACAGCGGGAAGAATCCGCTGAAATGGCGCTTTCCTGACGGGGCAAAGCTGAAGGCTGGCCAGTATCTTACCGTTTTCTGCACGGGAGAAGAAGGCCACACGCCCGGGAAGGGGGATACCTTCTATACAGGATATTCCATCTCCGCAAGCGGGGAGACACTGGTTCTTTCGGATGCCGAAGGAACGGAAATCCAGCGGGTCAAACTGCCGCAGCAGTACGGATGCATCAGCTGGGGACGCCCGTACGGCGGCGGAGAATACGGCTTTTTTGAACACAGCACAAGGGGAAAGAAGAACGATGCCCAGACGTACGCAGCACGGACGGAGACGCCGGCGCTGTCCGTTGCAGGCGGGTTCTATACGGACAGCGTGACGGTTCAGGCCGGCGGGCCTGAAGGCGCCGTCCTCCGCTATACGACGAACGGGGAAACGCCCGGCATCAAAGACAAGGTTTTTCCGGCGGAAGGACTGAAACTGAACAAGACGACGCCGCTGCGGGTGAAGGCTTTCCGGGAAGGGGAAGTCACCTCTGAAACAGAAAGCGCCACGTATTTCATCAATGACGATCCGCAGACAGCGATTGTTTCGCTGATATCGGACGACCAGTACCTTTTCAGCAAAAAGACCGGGATGCTGGTGAAGGGGACCGGAAACATTCCCAATTACAGCAAAGGATTTGAATATCCGGTACACATTGAGTATTTCAACAGGAAAGGCGAGCGGGAAATCAGCCAGACGGGCACCATGACCTGCTCCGGGCACAGCGCGCGCATCAACGATCAGAAAAGCATCGCCCTGTACGCCCGCAAGGCCTGGGGGCCGGACAAGTTCCGCTTCAATCCCTTTCCGACGCGGAACTATACCGAATACAAGAGCGTGCTGCTGCGGGCCGCCAACAGCGACTATTCCGCGACACGGCTGCGGGATATAGCCGCGAGCTCCCTGGCGGAGGGGCAGGGGATTCTGTACCAGGACCACGAGGTGATCCAGGTATTTATCAACGGCCGCTACTGGGGTCACTACAATCTGCGGGAGAAGATCAACAAGCATTTTGTCGCGGCCTACGAAGGGGTGACGGATCCGGATGAAATTGACCGGATCGACATCCTGGCCAGGACGGGGCGGGACGAGTTTCTGCAGAACGGGGACAACACCGACTGGCTGGAGCTTTGCGCGTTCTGCAAGAAAAACAAGCTGACGGATCCGGACAATCTCTCCTACGTGGAGGAACGGCTGGATATCGATAACATGTTTACCCATGCCGCCTATGAGATCATTCTCGGAAACGTGGACTTCACGAACGTCCGGATTTACCGGGTGCCGGGCGGAAAGTGGAAATATCTGCTGTTTGACGTGGAGGCCTGCTGGCGGAACCTGGAAAAGACGCCGATCGAGTACTATATCAAGCCTGTGAGCGCAAAGATCAACGGGTTCCGGCACGAACCGCTGAACGCGCTGCTGGAAGTGCCGGAATACAAGGCGCGGTTCCTGAACCGGGTCAGCGAACTGCTCGCGACGGTGTTCCGCTGGGATAACGTTGAAGCGAAAATCGACGCGGCAAAAAACCAGATTGAACCGATTTTGCCGCGCCATATCAGCCGGTGGAAGAACATGAAGATCGAAAACTGGCGGAAAAATATCAGCGCGATCAAGTATTACGCCCGGGTACGGCCGAAAATGATCCCGGATATGCTGGCGAAAGCCATGAAGCTGACAAAACAGGAAAAAGAGGAATACTTCGGGGAAACACTGCGGCTGCTCGAGGAAACGAACGCGGCGGGAAAGTGAGACAAGCATGCTGAAATATCCTTGCCTGGTCATGGATCATGACGATACAACGGTGGACTCCACCGCTACAGTGCATTATCCGTGCTTTGTGGAATATATGGAGATTTATCACCCGGACAAAATCCTGACCCTGGAGGAATATTTCCGGTACAATTTCCATCCCGGCGTTGTTCCCATGTTTACGGAGATCTGCGGGATGACCCTGGAGGAAATGTACGAGGAAGAGGCCTACTGGCGCGCCTATGTGGAGAAGCATGTTCCGAAGGCTTATCCGGGCATCCGGGAAATCCTTGAGGAACAGCGCCGGAGAGGCGGAAAGATCTGCGTGGTCAGTCATTCGTTCAGCGACAATATCCGGCGGGATTTCCGGGAAAACAACCTGCCTGAACCGGACCTGATATTCGGCTGGGAGAGACCGCCGGAACAGCGAAAACCTGCGGTATGGCCGCTGGAACAAATCATGAAGACATACGGATTCCGGCCGGAGGAACTGCTGATGGTGGACGATCTGAAACCGGGATACGATATGGCCATGGCGGCGGGCGTTCCTTTCGCCGCTGCAGGATGGGCCAATGATATTGAGGAAATTGAACAGTTTATGCGAAAAAACTGCGGCCGTTACTTCAAAACGGTACCGGAACTGCGGCAGTATCTGTTCGGGGAGGGATAAGGAATGATTCAACCGGTCGGGCGGTATTCCGTGCGGGTGCTCGGAAGGACGGTACAGGACGGAGGAATGCTCTGGATGGCATCTTCCCTGAGCGAGGCCGGTTTCCGGGTGAGCGGGGCAAGATACCTGAAACTGATTTTGCGATCGGACGATTCGACACGGGATCCTGCCCGGGAAAACCAGCGGCCGCGCTACGCGGTACTGGTTGAAACGGATGTGGTGATCGACCGGCGGATGGAGCAGGAAGAGGAAACCGTCATGGTTTTTGAATCCACAGCTCCCTGGGGAACGGAGGTCCGCTTGAGGAAGCTGAGCGAATGCACCCAGAGCCTGCTTGCCCTGCAGAGCATCCAGACGGACGGAACCATTGAACCGCTGGAGGAACAGGGTACAAAGGTTGAATTCATCGGCGATTCCATCACATGCGGATACGGCGTGGAAGGGAAAAACGGGCTGGAATCCTTCAGCACGGCCACCGAGAACGCCGGGAAGTCGTTTGCCGGACTGGTCACAGAGTGGATGGGACTGGAATCCATGCTGACCTGCTTCAGCGGACACGGCATCATTTCGGGTTATACAGACGATCCGGAGAAACGGAATATTACCGAACTGGTTCCGCCGTATTACGAAGCAGTCGGGCGGAACGGATTCGTTCTGCCGTCCGGACGGACGGTAACGGAGATTCCATGGGACTTCAGCGCCTGGCAGCCCGAGAAGATCCTGATTAACCTGGGAACGAACGACCTGAGCTGGTGCGCGGACCGGGAACCCCGGAAAGAAATGTACCGGAAACAGTACAAGGAATTTCTGAAGACCGTGCGGAAGAACAATCCGGGCGCCATGATCCTTTGCGTTCTGGGAATTATGGGAACCGGACTGAACGATTCCATGGTGCATGCCGTGAATGAATACCGGGCGGAAACAGGAGATACCCGGATCCATTCCATGACGCTGCAGGAGCAGGACGCCGCACGGGACGGATACGGTTCGGATTATCATCCCACAGCGAAGACCCAGCAGCGTCTGGCGGAAAAGATCCAGGCATTTATTCAGAATACGTGATTTCCTTGACAAACCGAATAAAACTGCATAGAATCATAAAAAACCAGTTGT
>CAMJTZ010000112.1 GCA_946408865.1 uncultured Clostridia bacterium | reverse complement strand
AAAGACGCCGAGCTTCAATTATCTCTACCCGAAGGAGCACTACGGACGGATTGCCATCTGCCAGCTCGGGCCGCTGCATTACAAGGTCATTGTGACCACAATGATCCAGAATTATCTTCTGGGTATGCCCCTGGACGCCTTTGCGCAGCTCTGCAGGGATGAAGGTGCCATCACCGCCTATAACCTGGACGGCGGATACTCCAGCGCCCTCCTGTTCAACGGCCGCCGCCTGAATGCACAGGAACGCGTTTCTTTCCGTAACGTGGCGGACATCGTCTACTTCGCCTCCTCCTGGTCCGGAATCACCAAATAAAAAAGTACTTTAAAAACCGCCGGAGTCGCTGAACCGCATGACTCCGGCGGTTTTGTATATTCGTACAGGATCAGACCAGCCGGATTCCGGCTTCCATCTGCTCGTTGTTGTATCGCTTGATCAGCGCGTGGATCCGGTCGTACGGATTCAGCAGTGCGCTCAGGCTCCGGTCGTGGTTCAGGGTGGCGATAATATAGGAAATATATTTACTCATGTCCGCTTCCACAAACCACTCGGTCCGGGCCAGTTCCGGATTCCGGTAGGTCAGGTTGGTGGAAATCACGCGGTCAATCAGTCCGTCGCGGAAAGCTTTCTCGTACGTTTCCAGACCGTTGGTGAACAGGGCGAAGGTACAGCCGGCAAAGATCCGGTTCGCCTTGCGCTTTTTCAGTTCCTTGGCCAGGTCGATAATGCTCTCGCCGCTGGAAATCATATCGTCCGCCACGAAGACGTCCTTGCCCTCCACACTGTCGCCCAGGTATTCATGCGCGACGATGGGGTTCCGGCCGTTCACCACGCGGGTGTAATCCCGCCGCTTGTAGAACAGACCCATATCCAGCCCGAGTACGGAGGCGTAGAAGATGTTGCGGTCGATGGCGCCCTCGTCCGGGGAAACGATCATCATATGTTCCCGGTCGATCCTCAGCGTCTTGTTGTTGCGCAGCAGCGCTTTGAAGATCTGGTAGCTCGGCATGACGCTCTCAAACCCGGCGTTGGGAATCGCGTTCTGCACCCGGGGATCGTGCGCGTCAAAGGTGATGATGTTGCTGACGCCCATCTGAACCAGTTCCTGCAGCGCCATGGCGCAGTCCAGACTTTCCCGGGAAGCGCGGCGGTGCTGGCGGCCTTCATAGAGCATCGGCATGATCACCGAGATCCGCTTGGCCTTTCCGCTCATGGCGGCGATAATCCGCTTCAGGTTCGCGAAATGCTCATCCGGGCTCATGGGAACCTTCTGCCCGAACAGCTCGTAGGTCACATTGTATGCGCCCGGATCCGACAGGATATACATATCATATCCGCGGATACTTTCCTTGATCATGCCCTTGCCTTCGCCGTTGCCGAAACGGGGGCAGGAAACCTTGATCAGAAAATCCTGGCGTTCCATACCGGGGGATGTACGCATGTCGCCGGGTTCCGACTCTTCCGCGTGATCCCGCCATTTCTTCAGCCAGTTGTTGACCTTCTCGCCAATTTCTTCCGTGCCGGGCATGGCAATCAGCCCGAGCGGCCCCACCGGATAGGTCAGAAAAGAATCCGTGTTCCAGCTGTTCACGAAATCTGTCATGGTGCTCCTCCCTCTTCGTTCACAAGGACACTGACGCACAGAATCATTATAAACCTGTTCACCGGTCCTGAAAAGTGAAGATTTGGTCGTTTTAGTTCCTTTTTTTACCATTATCTGTTTTCTCCCCGGCACGTCGAAAAAGCCGCCGGAGCTTTCGCTCCGGCGGCCGGGGGATGGGGGAAAAGGACTTATTGGATCACATTGTCCAGCATGGCAAGGCCGACTTCGATGTTCTCGACGTAGCTGCCTTCCAGGGAAATGTCGTAGTTCTCAGCGTCATTGACTTCTGTCGGGCGCCATACGGTCACCTTCAGGGTGTCGCCCACGCCGAAGGGCTCCAGGGCATTCATCAGATCGTCCGAGCTGGAGATCACTTCACCGTTCACTTCCACCAGGGTGTCCCCGGGCTTCAGGCCGGCTTTCTCCGCCGGGCTTCCGGCTTCAACCGCTACGATGTAGGCGCCGTTGGGCAGAACGCCGCGGGTATTCAGGGTCTGCACCGTCACGCCGAGGCGCGGCTTGCCGATCCGGCCGTTGTTGACCGGCAGTTCTTCCTGCTGCTGTTCCGGCTGATCCTGGGCGGGAGCGGTGTCCGCATCCTGCCGGCCGGCTGTGTTCTTGTCACTGCTGATCGCCTGGGCAATCAGGTCTTTTGCTTCATTGACCGGGATGCACATGCCGATGCTTTCGATGCCGAGGCCGCTGCTGGAGCGGGTGCCGCTGTATTTCAGCGTCGGAATACCGATCAGTTCGCCGGACGTGTTGAACATGCCGCCGCCGCTGTTGCCGTTGTTGATGGCCGCATCCGTCTGGATCATGGTATTCTTGACCACGCCGATCCGGCCGAAACGGTCCGCCTTGCTGCTGTCGCTTTCAATCTCACGGTCCAGAGCGGAGATAATACCCGCCGTCACGGTTCCGGAGAATCCGACCGCGTTGCCGATGCAGATCGCCCAGTCGCCGACCTGCAGTGTGTCGCTGTCGCCCAGGGCCACAGGCTGCAGGGGCAGTCCGGGCACGTACAGCACCGCCAGATCCTTATCGGCGTCAGTGGCCACCGCTGTGGCGTCATACAGATTCGTGTCGTCTCCGTCCAGGGAGATCTTCAGGCTGCTGGCGCCTTCGATCACGTGGTAGTTCGTCAGCACGTATTCCTTCTCAATCACCACGCCGCTGCCGCTGGCGTACTTGACTTCGGAAGTTTCGGGCTGCTGGTTCCGGTCATTGCCGTTCCTGTTGCCGTATCCGTTGCCGTATCCGTTGCCGAATCCGTAGAAGTCAAAGGGGAAGAAGTCGCTGAACGGGTTGCTGTAGCCGTTGCCGTATCCGTAACCGCCGGTCTGTACCAGCTGATAATTGTAAACGCCGACCACGCTTCCCTGAACCTTCGCGACCGCCTCTGTGAACGGGGAGGTCACGACAACCTTCTCCGCGGCCTTCGCGGGCTGCGACATGCCCAATGCTGTGCCTGCCAGCACACAGACCATCGCAAGTGCGATATATCCCAACACTTTTTTACTGAAAATCTTTTTCATGATGTAAACCTCCTTTCGGTTTCGGGTAAATCATAAAACAGCTTTTTGTCCGCAATGTGAACACAGTGTTAACAATGAAGACAAAAAGCTGTTCCTGATATATGCTGTTAAATTCCCGGATTATAAAGGAACTCGCCGGCCCAGTATACTTCCCCGGCAATCCATTCCGCCTGCTCGCCTTCAAAGAAGAAGCATACGCGTTTTCTGCCCGTGTTTTCGCACAGGGTGTTCACAATCGCGTAGCACAGGAGCATTTCCTTTTCCGCTCCCTGCGCGGCGATCTTTTCCCGGAATCCGCCGCTGAAGTTTACAAGCAGTACGTCGCCCTCCGCCGCAATGCCCAGCAGTTCATCCTCCCGGACATCCTGCGGCAGCGGAGAAGTGATTCCCCGGGCCGCGTCCGCCCGGTCCGGTCCCTGCATCAGGGCGCTCAGCTGCACCCGCGGGCTGTCCGCTGTTTCCAGATCCACAGGTTTCTCCACGCGGATCAGATTCCCGTTCAGTTCAAAATACACTTCCGTGCTGCCCGTCAGGAAGATTTCAAACGTACCGCGACGCATCAGTCCTCCCAGGATCGTTCCCACCCGGAAGCGGCTGTTGTTGATTTCCGTCACAGGCTTGTCCGCCACGCGGAAGCATACAGCGGATACTCCCGGAACAAAAGTGGTGAGCGTCAGCGTCACAGCCGCGGCAATACAGGGAATATCCGTTTTCCATGCGTCCGCCAGTTCCTGCAGGTCATCCCGGAAGCTCAGCGTGATCAGTTTCCCGCCTTCCTCCATCTCGCTGCTCACCGGCTCATGCACCATGTATTCGAACAGGTCCGGCATGTTCCCGTCCTCGTTCCGGCTCCGGACCGAATCGCTGATCATGTCCAGCATCGTGGAAGCCAGCTGACTGGTCGTCTGTCCCTCGAAAGTTACCCGGCGGCTTTCACAGGCTGCCCCGCGTCCGTCTGCCAGCGGATAATATACCGTTGCCTGCGCGCTCAGCGGCGATTTGGCCGGATCTCCGCCCTGAGGCGTCCGTTTTGCCTCCATCTGCTCCCACAGCACATTCAGATTCTCGTCTGCGTGCCCTGTCAGGGAGCCCATCGGCAGCCGCCCGGCGGAATCGAGCGCGACGCTCTGCTCTGCCGTCAGCACGTTCACATATTTGATTTCATTCAGTTCGCACAGCGTCGTGGACAGCGCCAGCGCCAGTTTATAGTAGTCGCTGTAACTCAGCTGCAGTGCGGCTGAGGACAGCGTCACCGTGCAGATTCCCCGGCTGATCTCGATCGGCGAGTCCCGGTACAGTTCAATTTCCCGCACGTTCCGGAACACCTGGTTCCCGTTCACTTCAGCCAGCAGCTTGCGTACCAGCGCAGTTACGGTATCCTTCAGATCCGCTTCCTCCACACGCACGCTGTGCGCAGCCAGTTTCTGTTCATCCTTTTCCGGTACGAACACCACGCAGTCCTCCGCCTCCCGCACGGAGCGGTCGCCGTCCGGCGCTTCCCATCTGACGGTGGCCGGCGGCAGCGTCTCGGCCGGTTTCTGTTCTTCTCCCGGAGTCCGGGCGCATCCGCTCAGCATAACCGTCAGGCACAGCGCCGTCAGCAGGCATCCAATTCTTTTTTTCATTCGCCTGCACCTCCCTGCGGAAAGGTTACACGGAATTCGGATCCGTGTCCCGGTTCGCTGCGCACGGTAATCTCGCCTCCGTGCATCGATACCATCTGTTTGACGATGCTCAGGCCCAGGCCCGTACCGCCGGTCTCCCGGCTCCGCGCCTTGTCCACCCGGTAAAAGCGTTCAAAGATATGCTCCTGATCTTCCTTCGGAATGCCGACGCCGTTGTCCCGCACCCGCCAGGTCAGCCGGTCCCCCTCTTTTGCCAGGGAGACAAAGATGCGCCCGCCGTCCGGCGAGTATTTGATCGCGTTGTCCGTCAGGTTGTAAAGAATCTGGTTCAGCCGCGCCCGGTCTCCGGACATCTGCAGTCCCTGTTCGATGCTGCTTTCCAGATGCTGTCCGCGTTTCTCCGCCACCGGCGTCAGCATATGGACAACCTCCACCGTCAGCGCGCTCATATCCACCGCTTCGTGCTTCATTTCGCTCTTTTCGCTGTCCATGCGGGTCAGTGTCAGCAGGTCCGTCACGATCCCGGTCAGCCGGTCGATCTCGTGGTTCATGTCCTGCATAAACTCCCTGCGCAGCTCCTCCGGCATGTCCGGCTGGTACATCACGGTTTCCAGCATGATCTTCATCGTGGCCAGCGGCGTCTTCAGCTCATGGCTCGCGTTGGAAACGAACTGGTTCCTCGTCTTGTCCAGCCGTTCCAGCTGTGCCGCCATGACGTTGTAGTTTTCCGCCAGTTCCCGCAGTTCACCGCTGCCCTTGACCGGCACGCGGACACTCAGATCGCCTTTTCCCATCTTCCGCATCGAACGGCTCAGGTTCGTAATCGGCTTGGTCAGGATCTGGCTCAGGAACAGCGCCAGCACGAGCGCCGCCACAACAATAAGCGCAAAAATACTGATCAGTTTCCACTGCACGGTTGAGAGTGAGTCCATCAGTGACTGGATCCGACTGACAAACAGCAGCGCGCCGACCGGTCCGTCCGGCCCGTCCATTGCGTGCACGCTGTAAGCCAGCTGGCCGCTGTAATCGCTTCCGCCCATTCTGTCCGCGCCGGGTTCTCCGGGATCGTGCATCCCGTAGGCCTGCTCAGCGCTGCCGCTGAGCACCCGCAGCACCTCATCCAGCTGCAGCCGGTGGCCGCTCATCCCGCGCATCGTGTCATACTGCACCTTGCCGTCCCGGTCAATCAGCATCAGCCGGCCGTCCATGGCCTGCGCGTTCTCCGCCAGCACCCGGTTCACGTCCTCCGCGGAAGCCGCAGCAAAAAAAGGCGCTGCGGCGGCAGCTGCTTTCTCTGTCAGCAGGCTGTCTTCGCGCGTCTTCTGTTCAAACAGGTAGTCTCTTACAAGACCGGTCAGGTTTGTGGCGGCCACCCCGAAGGACAGCCCCACAATGACAAAAAAAGCCAGCAGGATTTTCCACCTGATGCTGGCTCCGAACGCGTGCTTAGTCCTGGTCGGTGAAATAGTAACCAACTCCCCATTTGGTAAAGATGAATTCAGGCTTTGAGGTGT
>CAMJTZ010000111.1 GCA_946408865.1 uncultured Clostridia bacterium | reverse complement strand
CTGGTTGCCGAGGTATGTCTTCCCGTCGTTCAGGAATCTGACTTTCTCTCCGCTGGGCAGCGGATACGCGAGATTGACATAACTGCCCACCAGTGCGTTCAGTTTTTCCACTTTGGGCAGGCCGGGGATATGCAGATCATTGATCTCCCGGATCAGCTGCTCCTTGAATGCCTCAAACTGACCGCCGTCACTGAGCTCTTCGTATCTTTTCCAGTAATCCAGCTGCGGCAGCGTCTGCTTCAGATAATCCCGGGCCTGCTCCTCTGTGAATCCCTCCGACACCATATGGCGGACGCTGACGTCGATCAGGTCATCCATGTTGCTGTAGGTATACGTTCCGTCGGCATAGCACCACTGGCAGTAGTCCTCGTTGATTGTGCCGTCTTTTTCCCGGCTGAGAAGGGCGTCCTCCAGCGGCATGCCGCAGCACTGACAGATCAGCTTCCTCGGCGCGCCAAGCAGGGTATTGATTGATACATTATATAATCTGGAAAGCAGTTTCAGCGTTTCGGTATTGGGAACCGTATCACCGTTTTCCCACCGGGAAACCGCCTGCCGGGTCACGAATACCTTTTCGGCCAGTTCATCCTGGGACAGGCCGGATTTTGTCCGCAGATTAAACAATACATCCTTTGTTGCCATCAGAATCACCTCCGGATTTATTACAACCCGATTGTATTGCATATCATATGGCCTGACAAGCAACAGGCTGTTGCCCCTCTCTTATTTTTCCATCAGAACAACATGATTGATCCCGTCGCTGCTCAGACCGACCTGGCAGGTAACACCGCCTCCCCCGTTCATTGCATGATTCCGGGCGGCCATAACAGCCAGCATCATTGTCGGAAAACCGCTGTCTGTCACAAGACTGTCCTCACGGACTTTGAAAAGGAAGTAATGTCCCTTACCGCCGCCAAGATCCGGAACATTTTTCAGCCATTCCGCTGCATGTTTCCATCCTTCCTGCGCAAAAACCCTGCGGGCACCTTCCGGGATCCTTTCCTCATATTCCCTGCTTTCCCGGCTCAGCATCAGCCGGTCAGCGTTTTCCAGCGCACCGCTCTCAATCTGTTCCGCCACATTCTTCAGGCCGCTGAATTCCCGGTTGTCTGCGAACAGGGAAACATTGGCGCCTTCCGCACGGCACTGCGCCAGCCAGTCTGTCAGAACCTCATGGACTTCAGCGATGATCTGCGTGTCTTCCTGCGAATCCAGCCCGAATTCCTTCCAGAGCGCCGGGTTAGCCAGTTTTCTTTCCACGTAATCCATGATTGTGCTGACCGTATTGCGCATTTCCATTGTTTCTTCGAGATACGCTCTTTGTATTTTCCGGATTTTCGCCAGCTTCTGTTTCTGCTCTTCCACTTTCCGTTCAAACGCTGCAAGTACATAATCATCATTCCGGCCGAGCATTGATTTGATCTCCTCAATGGAAAAATCCGCCTGCTGCAGGTTCCTGATTCTCACAAACAGCACAGCCTGCTCTTCTTCATAGTACCGGTAGCCATTCCATTCGTCCACCCTGGCCGGAGCAAGCAGACCGATCCGGTCATAGTATCGCAGCGTCTGGGTATTGCATCCGCAAAGCCTTGCGAATCCCTGGATTGTGATCATATCTCAACCTCCTCACAGGTACGTTATCATTGCAGTCCGGTGCAAGGTCAAGTGCAGAATGCGGATACAGATTTCTCAAGCCTCTGTTATCTGTTTTTTCCTCCCGCATCACTTGCTTGTTCCTGCCGGTTTTTCCGGCCCTCGATGATCATTGACAGCGGATACCCGCTGTGATCGATCGCTGCAAAGCCGCCGCTGAGATCGCGGTCAAACTCCTGAAGGCCGGTAATCACTATTCCGTTTCTGCACATCCCGGAGATGATCTCCGACATCGAATGGGTAAAATCAGTGAAGGTCTTTGAGTGATAGCTTTTCTGCGTTATATAATACATGCCTCCGTTACCGGTCCACTCATGTTCAAAATAGGAGAACCGGCATTCCGTCCTGTGTTCCGGATCGAACTCTTCATCGCCTTCAGAAGCCAGCATATTCGTGCAGGGATGCTGTTCATTGATCACAACAACCGCGCCCGGTTTCATACACTTCGCAACAACGTCAAAAAAACGGTTCAGATCGTCAAACCAGCACAGCGCGCCGATCGTGATGATCACAATGTCAAACTGTTCCTTATACCGATCATCGATATCATAGACGTTTGCAGCTTCAAACACGCAGGGAAGGCCAAGCTCCTTTGCTTTTTCATTGGCAAAGGCCACCTGGTTTTCGGCAATATCAAAGCCGATCCCTTTCGCCGCTTTTCCGTTTTTCACCAGGGAGAGCAGTTCGCGTCCGTTGTTGCAGCAGAACTGACCGATTACTTTTCCCTCTGTGTGCATTTTCCGCAGAACCGCCGCCGTTTCTTCGTTGAAAAAGGGGTAATCTTCCTTCTGAATGCGGTCTGTTATATCGGCTCCCCAGGAAGCGTCCCTGCGATCAAAAGCTTCCTCCCATGCCACTTTATTCCCTTCGATATACTTTTCCATGAACTTACCCTCCGGATTTATTACAGCCCGATTGTATTGCATCTCGTACAGCTTGACAAGCGACAGGCCGTTGTCCCTCATGGGTCCCTGAGAATGCTTCCGGCCTCTTCAGTCTCCGCCGGCCTTTATTCTCGTTTTTTTCTTGTCCTTTGCAAAGCGGGACGGTTACCGGCCCGTCTGGCGGTCTATGAATCTCAGAACCGTTATAAAGGGCGGCTCAAACGGCTTGGACGGAAGATCGGGACTGGTCCCGGACAGGGTATTCAGCGTTCCGTCCTCATTGGCGGAAGCGGCCAAGGTGAACCGCATCAGCAGCCCGCTTTCAGGCAGACGTACCAGAACCGGCGCGGAAGCGCCGCCGTCCCCGCGGGTACGGCGGCCCACCAGTGTAGCCCATCCGGACTGTTTGCAGAAACCCGCAAACCCGTCCGCGGCGGAATAGACATATTCGTC
This sequence comes from uncultured Clostridia bacterium, assembly GCA_946408865.1. The sequence goes on along the minus strand of CAMJTZ010000111.1, from coordinate 3,302 downwards.
TGTCAGAACCCAGCGCTCCGCTTCGGAATGAATCACACGGCTTTCCTCCGCAGGCTCAATCTCAATGATGCCGGCCTGAGTGTATGTCAGCCCCATCTCCTCCGCAAAATCCGGTATTTTCACAACATCTGCCTCCGCCAGCGGAACGGCATCATTCATCCATCCGTATTCGCGGGTCAGCGCGCTGTCCCTGAAATATACCCTCTTTTCAAAAGACATTTTTTCTCCGAAAGGCGCGACCAGGTTCTCCATCCAGTAATAATCCGATCCTCCGCCGTTTCCGCAGATATCAAAAACGATATGCTTCACTTCCGGATATGTCCCAACCGCGTCAGCCAGGATATTCCGGTCCCTTTCAATCAGTGTGCTTTTAAAAGACTGGATCCGGATACACAGTATTTTTCTGTCCGGATCCCATGTTATAAACGGCAGGAACAGGCTGCTGACATCCTCAGTCTCCGGTTTTCCTGATTCCTGTATCATTTCGCTGTATACCGCCTGCGTGCGCGGATCATGCAGCAGGCGGTATTCCGCCGATTCCTTCCCGTAGATTCCCTGCTCTGCCAGCTGCATATACAGCTGATAACCCTCCGGCCCGATCATGGAAAGGTGTCCCGGATTTCCGAACCTTGCAAACAGGTCGCTCATGAACTGGTATAAACTCCGGGCGGAATGACAGCGTTCCGCTACCAATCCGCGCGTTTTCGCGCATAGGCTGTCAAAATCCGGGATATACTGCCTGTAAATAGGCAGAAACGGATTGTTCTCCTCCAGAATATGCAGGGCTTCGTCATAATCGGACAGAAGCGCAGCATCGGATAATTCCGCGCCGGCAGAACACCACCCGGTGAAAACGCATAGAACTGCCAGCAGTAAAAACAGCTTCTTCACCGTAACCTCCGATCCATGTGCTTGTTTTCGTTCCGGGTTTTCAGGTTGCAGAATTCCTGTTTGTTATTTCTTCAGATCCGGGTTTTCCGTCAGCCCTTTTTGAATAGTAAACAAAACTGTCGTCCCGCTTCACTTCCGAGTATCCCAGTCTGGTGTAGAAGGCGTTCGTCCGGGTATTCCAGACAGGGGTGTCAAGCGTAATAAGCCTTACATCCGGGTACAGATTCTCGATTTCCCGCATCATCAGGAGCCCGTATCCTTTCCGGAAGTGCTGCGGATCGATGAATATCCTTCCGATGTTCAGTGTGTCTCCCTTCCGGAACAGGATTGCGCCGCCAAGGATCACGCCGTTTTCATCAGCCAGTTTGAACAAATGGTTCATCCGGGCCATTCTGACATGGAACGGGACGGACTGATATCCGGGCGGGCCTCCCGAAGAAGCTGCCCCTGCCTTCACATCACTGTTGAAAGCCTGTCTGGAAATGTTGGTCAGTACCGGCGCATCGGAAGTGCCGGCTTTCATAAACTGTAAAAACATCATTTGCCTCCGCTTTCCGGATGCCCGTCATTTGCAGGCCATGTAGACATCCATGCTTTCTCCGTCTGTTTCAAAGCATGGGATGACTTCATTCTCCACAAATTCCAGCCCGTTCGTTCTCATGTAGTCTCCCAGGGTATGATAGGCTCCCGGAATGGTGCAGAACGGATTGTCAAAAGGCCGTTCGATGTGGATCGCCGCATACCTGTGCGATGCCTGTTCTCTGATCTCAAGCCCGTCCGGTGTAATCCCGTCCGGTAGAATCCATGCAGCAGTATAGCCATGCATCTTGAACACATTGATTTGTTCTGCCGACAGTCTGGGAAAATCCCATCCGATCACCTTCGGGTTATCAATTCCGTTTTCTTTCGCGGTTTTGTATATTCTGTTCAGCGCGTCGCTCTCCGGCTCTGTGCTGATAACGGTATGCTCCACATACCGGAACCCCGGAACCTCTTCCACACGAAGATTCGTGTAGGCGCTGCTACGCTGATCCATCTCCTCCCTGAAAAGGTTGTCCAGAGAGCAATTGAATACTTTGCAAAGTTCAAGCGCCTTATCCATTTCAGGATTCGCTGCGTCCATTTCCCATTTTGAGATCGTCTGGCGGCTTACATTCAGTTTTTCCGCCAGTGCTTCCTGTGTCATGCCTGCACTGAGCTGACGCAGATACTGAAGATTTTTGCCAAAGCTCATGGTCATCCTCCTGTTAATCGTTCTTTGCTTTTTCCGTAAACATCTTATGCTCCGCGGTGCAAAAACAGAATAACAGAGGTAATCATTCGTCTCCACCAACCGGCAATTGCTCTTTTTCGAAGCAACGCAACCTGCAGTTGCGCGGCAACAGGCTGTGCGGGCGATCATCTGGAATAAACGCCTGTCAGTACTTCTTTCTGATAGGACTCCTTCTTGGGAAGATCCGGATAAAAGTCCGCTCTCTCCGCCGCTTTGCGATTGTCGTACGGAACAGACAGGATCGTGATACGCAGCGGGGCAGGCCCTTTTTCTCCTTCCAGCAGCAATGCATGGGCTCTTGCCATGCTGAGATTGTTTCCGACGCTTCCGGTATTCAGTGCGTATCCGCCTTCCAGGGGCCGGACAAACGGCCGGTGACTGTCTGCGCAGATCATGCTGTTCGCGTCCGGTCTGCCGTCATGAAAATGAAATCCCTCTCTGAGTTTCTCATCCGGATCATAGCTCAGATACAGAGGATCCAGGAAGCGGCCGTGAACGAGGCGGAAACGGATCCCGCTTATCTCCAGTTCATCCTCCAGCGGAAGTGAATCCAGCCAGGCCAGGCGTTCCTCTCCGATCTGCCGGATGAAGAAGGCGTTATAATCCGGGTACATACTCATACTGCGGTCCCAGTTGCCGGCAATCCAGTGATGACAATGATTTCTTACCCAGTCACATGTTTTGTCGCTTTCGGGGCCTTTTCCGACGGCATCTCCCAGAAACCAAACCTCGTCCGGTCTGATTCGGTCCAGTTCACGTCCCATGGCTTCTGTCGCAACCATATTTCCGTGAAGATCCGCCAGCAATACAATTTTCATTTTCATCATCCCCCTTACCCAATTCGGAAAACAGAATGCCTCATTCACTCCGTTAAAACATCAATATGTTTTTTCATTTCCCGGACAATGTCCCGGACGCTCTTCTTGTCCGTATGAATCACAATATCCCCCGGACAGGGCGGAAGATGCAGCCAGTAATAATTCGTTTCGCCTTTATCACCTCTTTTGTCATGCCGTTTTTTCAGCGACTCCTCAGAGCAGGTGAGTGTAAAGGCGATGGTTTCATAATCCCCGGCCGTGATCCCGTTCAGGATGCCTTCCCGGATCTTCGGATCCGTCAGTACGACCGAGGTGAAAAA
>CAMJTZ010000110.1 GCA_946408865.1 uncultured Clostridia bacterium | reverse complement strand
GAGCTGGGGGGCAACCGGTTCCTCCGCTGGGCGCTGGCCGGGCTCCACTGCATCCTGGTCGACCGTCACAACGTGGACATGGAGGCGATGCGGGCCTGCATGAAAGCAGTGAAGATGAAAAAGATCCTGCTGATCTTTCCGGAGGGAACAAGGCACCACGAAGGGCAGATGGAGCACATCGAGGCCGGGACCGCCCTCATCTCCATGCGTTCCAGGGCGCCGATCATCCCGATCTATTTTGACCGGAAGCTGAGCCTGTTCCGGGTCACGAACCTGTATGTGGGAGAACCGATCCCGTACGACGACCTGCTGGCAGAGGGCATCAACGCAGAAACCTGCGAAAAGATGAACGAGCGAATGAGGGAGACGTTCCGGCAAATGATCGCCGAAACGAAAAAAAATTGAATATTTTCTTATATCATTGCAGGAATTAATGTAATGAAAGAGGAAATATTTATGTTGAAGCGTATTTAAGGGGAAAGGATCGGATTATGCCTGTAGAGGTTGCCGCACACGCCGGATTCTGTATGGGCGTCAGGCGCGCGGTGGAAATGGCGGAGGCCGCCACAGGGGACGGTATTCCATCCTGCTCCCTCGGAGAGCTGATCCATAATCCGGAAGTGGTCCGCCGCCTGGCGGAGCGCGGACTGGAGACCATCAACAGCCCGGAGCAGGCCGCAGGCCGCCGGGTGCTGATCCGGAGCCACGGCGTTTCGCCGGAGGTGCTGGAGCAGTTGGAGTCCGCCGGAAGTGAGATCCTGAACCTGACCTGTCCCTTTGTGGAGAAGCTCCACCGCATCGTGGAGGAAAGCTCGCAGGACGGGACGGCGGTCATCCTGGTGGGGGAGAAAGACCATCCGGAAGTCCGCGGAACGGCCGGCTGGGCCCATGGCGAAGTCCGGATCATCGCAGAGGCCGCGGAGGCGGAAAGCCTGCCGGAGATGGAAAAGGCTGTCGCCGTATGCCAGACCACCTTTCCCCAGGCACGGTGGGAATCGATCCTGGCGGCCCTGAAGCGGAAGGTGCGGAAGCTGAACAGCCACTGCACGATCTGCAGCGCGACGGAGATCCGCCAGAAGGAGGCCGCAGAGCTGGCCGCCCGGAGCGACGCGATGATCGTCGTCGGCGGAAGGAACAGCGCCAATACGCACAAACTGTACGACATCTGCAAAGCCGGATGTCCGCAGACGATCCTGGTAGAGAGTGCGGCGGAGATACCGCCCGCCTTTGCAAAATATGATTCCGCGAAGATTGGAATCACCGCCGGTGCATCAACGCCGACGGATTCACTTAAGGAGGTTGTCACACGCATGAGCGAACTGGAAAACAAGGACCTGACCCAACCCCAGGAGGAGGAAAACCACAATGACTTCATGGCAGAAGTCGAATCTACTCTGGTGAGGATCCGGCCCGGACAGACGTTGACCGGAAAAGTTGTGCAGATCACCGACGATGAAGTCTGCGTCAGCATCGGCTACAAGGCGGACGGCCTGATCAAGCGCGCGGATCTGGTTGACCAGGATGTCAAACTGGACGATGAAATTGAAGTCGAAGTCGTCAAAGTTAACGACGGCGAAGGCAATGTGCTGCTGAGCCAGCGCAACATCGTCAACCGCAAGGCGTGGGACGCCCTGATGGAAAAGTACGAAGCAGGCGAGTATGTGGAAGCCGTCGGCAAGGAAGCCGTCAAGGGCGGCCTGATCGCCGATATCGGCGGTGTGCGCGCCTTTGTGCCGGCCAGCCAGCTGAGCCAGCGCTATGTTGAGAAGATCGCGGATTATGTCGGCAAGGACATGAAGCTGAAGATCATCGAAGTCGATAAGCAGAAGAAGCGCGTTGTCGCGAGCCGCAAGGCCGTTGTGGCGGAAGAATCCGCTGCGAAGAAGAAAGAAGCCTGGGAGAAGCTGGAAGAGGGTATCGTCATTCACGGTATTGTCCGCCGCCTGACCGACTTCGGCGCGTTTGTGGATGTCGGCGGCGTTGACGGCCTGATTCACATCACGGATCTGAGCTGGGGCCGGATCAAGCATCCCAGCGAAGTGGTCAAGCCCAACCAGGAAGTGGATGTCAAGGTGCTGAGCCTGGACCGCGAAAAGGAACGGATTCAGCTTGGTTACAAGCAGCTGCAGCCCCATCCGTGGGACGGCGCGGCGGAGAAGTATCCCGAAGGCGAAATCGTGGACGGCAAAGTGGTCCGGATCACTGATTTCGGCGCGTTCGTGGAACTGGAGCCCGGCCTGGACGGTCTGGTTCATATCAGCCAGTGCTCGACGACCCGCGTGGCCAAGGTGGAAGACGCCGTGAAGGTCGGCGAAGAAGTCAAGGTGAAGGTGCTGGGCGTGGATCCCGAGAAGAAACGCATCAGCCTGAGCATCCGCCAGGCGCTGGAACCCGAAGTGCCCGCGGCTGAGGAAGAAGTTGCTCCCGAAGCAGAATACGAAATCGTTGCTTCTGACACAACCGTGGCGGAAGAAGTCGCTGAAGCCGTGGAAGGCGTCGTGGAAGCTGCTGCTGAGAAGAAGGCCAAAGAGTAATCAGCGCCCGGTCAAAAGAAAAGAAGAAGGGACTGCGGTTCAAAACCGCGGTCCCTGTTTTATGCCCCGAATCGGAATTATTCGTTTGTGTAGTTGTCAAAGTATCCCTGGACGAGAACGACGGGCGTTCCCTTGTCGCCGGAGCCGCTGGTCAGGTCACAGAGGGAGCCGATCAGATCCGTCAGCTGGCGGGGCGTGGTTCCTTCGGAAGCCATCTTGCCTTTCAGGTTGCCGTCCTTGGCGCGGATACTGGCTTCAATGGCCTTTTTCAGCTCTTCACCGCTGAGACTGGCGAAATCATTGTCGGCCAGGTACTTCAGTTTCAGTTCGTTGGGGGTGCCGATCAGGCCGGAAGTATGGGCGGGGGAGACCACCGGATCCGCCAGCTCCCAGATCTTGCCCTTGGGATCCTTGAAGGCGCCGTCGCCATAGACCATGACTTCTACATGCTTCCCGGTTTCCTTCAGAATGCGGGCCTGAATCTCTTCCACCAGGGAAAGGGATTCACGCGGGAAAAGCTTGACGGTGTCTTCCGTGCTCTTGTTGGAGCCGAGAAGGCCGTACTTTTCATTGTATCCGGAGCCGTTGACCGGGGCGTTCAGGATCTCGTCGAGGGTGAGAACCGTTTTGGCGCCGGCGGCTTTCAGAATACGCTTTGTACGGGCCCGGGTATGGATATCACAGGCGATCACGGTATCGGTGTAATCGAGAATGGCGCGGGGCTGGTTGGCAAAGATGATTTCCGCTTCCGCGCCGGCTTCCCGGATGACTTCCGTGTAATAGGAGACATAGTCCACACCGGTAAACTCATGACGGCATTCACCGAACAGCTCGCGGTATTTTTCCAGGGAAAGCACATCGGAATACGGATTGACGCCCGCTTCATCCACCTTATCCAGGCTGACCAGTTCGTTGCCAACTTCATCCGACGGATAGGAGAGCATGAGAACAATCTTCTTCACACCCATGGCGATGCCGCGCAGGCAGATCGCGAAGCGATTGCGGCTCAGGATCGGGAAGATCACGCCGACGGTGCCGCCGCCGGTCTTCGCGCGGACATCCGCGGCGATGTCCTGCACGGACGCGTAGTTTCCCTGCGCGCGTGCGACAACGGATTCGGTTACGGCAATGACGTCCCGGTCACGGAGGGAGAACCCCTCGTCTTTTGCGGCCAGCAGGACGTTTTCCGCCACGATGGAGGCCAGGTCATCCCCCTGCCGGATAATCGGGCAGCGGATTCCGCGGGATACTGTGCCGACTCTTCTGATGTTCTTTTCCATAAAGGTGCTTCCTTTCCCGGGCTTCTTTTTCAGCCCGCTGTGAAATATAAACAAGATTCCGATAATGGTCAAGCGAAATACAGAAATCAGACACCCGGCTTTTTCAGATGGCCGGAGGCAATCTGTTCATCCACCCAAAGCTGCAGGTTGGAAACGCTCAGGGCGATGCGGTCCAGCGTGGACTTGATTTCGGCAAAATCCGCGTATTCATCCGCCTGGATTTCGCCGTCCTCCACGATTTCCAGCAGCCGGTCGCGGCTTTTGGAAAGCTTGTTCAGCGCGTTCAGCGTTTCCACAGCGATCTGCGCCAGTTCCTTGGATTCGGTTCTCAGCGCGTGCACCTGGCCGATCGGGCATTCGTTGACGCAGTAATAATTCCGCAGGGACGGCGTTTTATAGTATTCCGCCAGCAGTATTACATCCTCCGGCTGGATCTGCGTGCGGCCGTTCTCGATTTTTTCAATCCGTTCCGGGGAAAAACCGGGAATCAGCTCTCCCGCTTTTTCCCGGGTCAGCCCGAGTTCCTCCCGGGTGGTCTGCCAGACGGATTTATTCTCCTTTGTTGATCTCCTGCCCATTGTCCGGGCCTCCTTCCGTATTTTTGGATGCCTCCGTGCCTTCCGGCTGATCGAGGATCACGTATTTTGCATGGACCCACCCGCGGAAACCTTTCGCCTCCAGCAGATAGAAATCACCTTTTTTCTCCGCAACACAAACGGGCGTGCCGGTTTTCCAGGAATCCAGCTTGTCGCTGTTTGCTTTCGGATTCCGGTGAACGGCAACGGTCCGCGTGCCGGAGGTGTTTCCGTTCATGGCAATGACGCCTGTGGCGAACCCTTCCGGTTCAGCGTCCAGGAGGGTGATATCCGCCGGAGTAAGGTAGCCGAAAGTATTGTCCCACCAGGCGTAAACCGAATCTTCGCCGGCTTCGAGAACCAGTACCAGCGCATTCGGCCGGATGCCTTTGTGCCCGGGGATGGTTTTGCCGGCGCCGTCCTTCAGGGTGGTCCCTTTTTTCGCGGTGACGATTGCGACCTTCGGCGCGTGCGGTTCGCTGCCTGTCAGGATCAGGTCCCGGGTCGGCACACGCCAGGATTCCTCTCCGCGGATCACTTTGGACATCATCGCGCCGGCATATTCCACTGTGACGCCGACCGCTCCGGTGCCGGGATCTGCCTTGAGCCAGGGCTTCCGGATCATCCGCATGCCGCGCAGCGCGCAGTAATCAATGCTCATCCAGTACTCCATGCCGCCGTACTCATGTGTTTCGAAAAACCAGCGGCTGCCGGGAATCTCGTCCGGGTTGTCTGTCTGTGTGAAAGTCCCGTCCGCGTTGCGGAAAAAAATACTGCCTTTTTTCCGGATCCGTTCAAAGGTAGCGCCGGGAGCGCTGTCCACAATATGCACTTTCGTACCGTCCTCGCTCAGCGCGTCCCCCAGCGCAATGTGACCGTCGACAATGCTGAAGGTGAGCAGGTCTCCCTGCTTCAGGGAAGCGGTGATTTCCTTCACGCTGCGCATCAGATCCTTCTGCGTGGTGAAATCGTAAACCTCGGCCGCTTTGGCGATCAGTCCGCTGTTGTTGGTGCCTTCGCCCGGACGGTAAAAATAGGAATAGGTTTTTCCGAGAACTTCCGGCAGAACGGATTCGTCTGTGTATCCCATGCGCTGCAGCGCGTGGCTCAGCGTAAAAATGGCGCAGGCGGATTTCTGGAGATCCCGGCCGTTGGCTTTCGAATACCATTTTTTGTACCACCAGCCATCCTTCTGGGAATAGATGACTTCCGGCCCTTCCTGCCCGGGAGCGAAACCGGAGACGGGAATTGTGATTTCCGAAATCTCCTTGTCTTTCCGGCTGTAGACCGCGGTGACACGGAGCGTGCAGGTGCATTCCTTCCGCGGACGGAAAGAAGCGTTCAGACGCAGCTTTGTTTCCTTGCTGTTGTTGACAGGCTTGTAGGTAATGGACTTTTCCCCGTCATACAGGAGCTCCCATGTGATTTCCCGGTAATCATCACGGTCCGGAACAACGGTTACGTCCACATAGTCGCCGACCCGCGGATTCTCCGGGGTGCAGGTGATCTTCATCTCAGCTGCGGCGGCGGAACAGGCTGTCAGGAGCACAAGGAGAACCAGCAGCATCCATAAGCGTTTCATGTATCTTTCTCCTTTTATTTCAGCAGGTACACCGCTGCGTCATGAGGCGGGAGGGATGTGCGGAGCAGGTCCGTTTTCCGGAGCTCCCTTCCGGTCCACAGCTCGTGTCCGCGGAAGGCGGGAAGGCCGGCTTCCGCGGCGGACAGGGAGACGGTGCGCCTGCGGTCGCCCAGGTTGAAAAGGGCAATATAGGTTCCGCCTCCATCCCGGCGGGGAGCGATCCAGACACTTTCCTCCGGAAGCGTGCGCAGGGGATGCGCGCACCAGCTTTCCTTCAGGATGTCCAGGATGGATGCGTTGGTCAGCAGGGAAAGCGTAAAATCATCGTTTTTTGTCATTTCGGCGCCGATCATGAGCGGGGAGCGCATCATGCACCACAGCGTCATCATGGTGCGCTGCTCGGCGGGAGTGAA
>CAMJTZ010000109.1 GCA_946408865.1 uncultured Clostridia bacterium | reverse complement strand
AAAGCAATGGACCTGGGGCTGCGGTGATTTTGGAAAAACCTGGGACCGGAATCTGACAGATGACGACGGCCCGTATATTGAACTGATGACGGGGGTGTACTGCGATAACCAGCCGGATTTTTCCTGGCTGAAACCGCATGAGGAAAAAAAATTTACCCAGTATTTCATGTCCTATAAGACGGTCGGACGCGTATGCAACGCCACACGGGACGCAGTCCTCGGCGTTGAATACCTGGATGCGGCCGGCGGCGTTCTGGAACCGGACCCCTTCGCCGCCGGCCGGGATGCCAGCGAGGCGCTCTGGAATCAGGCATCCGCCGCACGCGTCAAGGTTTACGCCAGCGGCGAATTCCCCGGTGCGGAGATCGTCGTTTTGTCCGGCGGAAAGGAAGTCCTGCGCGCAAACGCGGATCTTTCGCCCCGGCAGGCATTTGTGGAAACTGTGAAAGGCCTCCGTGACTGCACGGTCACCGTCAGGGACTGTAAGGGAAGCGTCCTGTGCAGCTACAGGGAATATATTAGGGAAAACCGTCCTGTTCCCGAACCCGCCGAAGCGCTCAGGCCGCCGCAGGAAATCCGTTCCCTTGAGGAACTGTATCTCGCCGGACAGCATCTCGAACAGTACCGCCACGCCTCTTTTCAGCCCGCGGATTATTATCTTGAAGGTCTGCACCGCGATCCGACGGATATCCGGCTGAACAACGCGTACGGCCTGTATCTGCTGCGCAATGCGCAGATCCCCGAAAGTATCCCTTTCTTTGAGTCCGCCATCCGGAAACAGACCTGGCGCAATCCGAATCCCTACGCCGGTGAAACGTTTTTTAACCTCGGCCTGGCCCTGGAAGCGCTGGACCGCCTTCCGGAAGCTTACGACACTTTCTATAAGGCCGTCTGGAGCGCTGAAACAGCCGGTCCTGCCCTGTATCATCTGGGCTGCATCTGTCTCCGTCAGGGCCGTCCCGCGCAGGCCCTCCGTTTCGCGGATGAAAGCCTGCTTCGCGGCTGGCACGATATGCGAACCCGCAGTCTGAAAGCTTCCGCCATGAAAATCCTCGGCATGGATGATGCGGCTTGCCGGCATTTTCTGGAGGAAAGCCTGGCCATTGATCCGCTGTACATGCCCCTGCTGTACCGGAAAGAGGGAACGGATGCCTTCGCCCGGATCACCGGCGGAAGACCGGAAAACTATCTGATCACCGCTTACGAATTCATCCGTTTCGGCTGTCCTGCGGATGCGGCGGAAATTCTCTCTGCCTGTCCTGCGGAAACGCCTCTGAAATATTATACCCTGGCCTATGTGCATGGAACGTCAGGCAGCCCTGAATCTGCTGAAGCGAATGCCCTGAAAGCAGAACGGCTTCCGACCGACATGTGTTTCCCCTCGCAGCCGGAAGAACTCCGGATCCTGAATTATGCGGTTTCCATTCTGGATTCTGCGCCGAAGGCGCACTATTATCTGGGTGAATACCTTTACGACAGGAAGCAGTATGAAGCGGCCATCCTGCACTGGCAGACAGCAGTCAGGGAACAGCCGGACCTTGCGCCTGCACACAGAAACCTGTCCGTCGCATACTATAATCACGGCACCCGGGATCTGGCCTTTGAGGAAATTGCGGAAGCTGTGCGCCTGGAACCGGAAAACAGCCGTTTCCTGCTTGAACAGGATCAGTTGATGAAGCGGCTGGAGTTCCCGGTGAAGGAGCGGCTCGAAATTCTGGAATCACGCCGGGAAATCCTCCCGGACCGCTGTGGCCTGATGCTCGCGTATATCAGCCTGCTGAACAAGGACGGGCAGCACAAAAAGGCGCTGGATCTGCTGATGAGCTATACTTTCCACGTCTGGGAAGGCGGCGAAGGCAAGGTGGCGGACGAGTATAAAACGGCGCTCTTTGCCCTGGCTGAAAAGGCGCTGGATGCCGGACAGCCGGAGGAAGCCCTCGCATTTGCGTCCCGGACGCTGACCTATCCTTCCAATCTCGGCGAAGGCAAGCTGGACAATGTTCCGGACAACCGGGCGTATTACCTGATAGGCTGTGCCCGGAGAATGCTGGGTGACGTTTCCGGGGCAAAAGAATGCTTTGCTGCAGCTTCCTCAGGTTCACAGATCCCCGAACCGGTCCGGTACTACAATGACCAGCCTTCCGACTACATCTATTACCAGGGGCTTGCTTTCCACGCGCTTGGAGATGACAATAACGCGCGGAAATCCTTCCATCAGCTGATTGCCTTCGGTGAGCAGCATCTTTTTGACAGCGTTGGTTATGATTTCTTTGCCGTATCCATGCCCGAGCTGGAAGTCTATCAGGAAGACATCAAGAAGCGCAGCGACGATTACTGCCGTCTCCTGATTTCCCTGGGACGCAGGGGACTGCAGGAAATCTAACGCAATGTATCGTAGAAGGAATAATCCACCTCACCGTGAATATGTTCAAGGGCTCCCTCTTCCAGTTCCCTGACCATCAGGCAGGAAACATGCGGAAGACGGATACCCGGTCCGGCGAAAATCCCGCGGTCGGCAGAAGTAACAAATCCCCTCGGGTTGTAATTCTTTGGATTTCCTTCCACCAGAACCGCTTTGTATCCGAGTGCTCTGGCCTTTTCAAAACCGTATTCAATCAGTTCTTTTGAAATATGCTGCCGCTGGTATTCCGTCCGGACCGCAACCGGCGTCAGAATCAGCAGCTCATCCTCATATCTCCCTTCGATATGGAACCGGGAAAACATCGCATAGCCAAGGATCCGGTCGTTTTCATCCACCATAATCAGTTCCAGTCCGGGAAGATAATACTTCTTTGACCGGATTTCTTCCACCAGCGAGCGGACTTTCTTTCCTTCTTCCGGACTGTCCGATACGGAAAACACATCCTCGATCAGATCCAATGAAGACCGAAGATATCTTTCCTCCATTGCTTTTATCATACGCTGCATGTTCAGCATCCTCCTTTTCCTTCCTTCAGCACAATTACGGCGTCAGGATCGTATTTGCGTTCCATGGTATGCGCGGCCTTCCGGTTGGCCACGGTATCAAAGATGACCGAGAAATCATAATCCGGCGGATACAGTTCAGATGCCGGAACCAGCAGCCTCAGGCGGTTGTGCCTGACTGTCATTTTCTGTCCGCGGAACTGGATGACCACATTGCCGTCTTCATCCGCCGGCTGATAAACAATCGCATTCTTCTTGTCCGGCAGCAGCAGGACGCTGTCGCCCATACTGAACCTTTCATAAGTCCCTTCCGTTCCTGCAGAAAGACGCTGCAGTTTCACGGGTGGAATCCGCATAGGCTTTCGGACCGCTTCCGGTTTTGCTCCGGGTCCGGAATCCGCAACCTGCCTGGCTCTCCCGAGCAGTCCTTCATCCATGCCGAGCCGGCGTGCAATCTCAATCGCACAGCTTTCCCCGCTCACGCCCATTTCCAGATGATAAAGGGGTTTCAGGCTTTCCCGGTCAAAAGCCATCCGCGCGGAAACAACCCGTTTTGTCTGTTCCGCCCATTGTTTGATCTGCGGATCATGCGTCGTCACCATAAAGAAGCATTCACGGCGAAGCAGTTCCTCAAGAATCGCCGCCGCGAGTCCGGAGCCCTCAGCGGGATCTGTTCCGCTGCCCAGTTCATCCAGCAGTACAAGGCTGTCCCTGCTGCATTCCCCCAGGATCCGGATCACATTCGTCATATGCCCGGAAAAGGTGGACAGATTCTGGCTGATACTCTGGCTGTCTCCGATATCACAGAGGACACAGTCCATCATTGCGATCTCGGTACCTTCCCCGCAGGGAATATGCAGACCGCTCTGGGCCATCAGCGTCAGCAAACCCACTGTTTTCAGGCAGACCGTCTTGCCGCCGGTATTCGGTCCGGTTACGGCAATGCCGGTATCCGGCAAAGCAAGATCAAGATTGAGCGGCACACATGTCTCCCGGTCCAGCAAAGGATGCCGGGCGTTGATCAGCCTGATCCTCCGCTCCGCGGTCAGTTCAGCCGGCCGTGCTTTCATCTCCATGCTCAGCTTTGCCCGCGCAAACAGCATGTCCAGATCTGTCATAACCCGGAGGGCGTCGCGCAGCGCTGTTTCATCGGAGGCAACCCGGTCGCTGAGTTCCCACAGGATCCGCCGTTCCTCTGTATCGATATCAATTTGCAGCGTTTCCAGTTCCTGCCGGAGCGTCCGGACCGCAGACGGCTCCATGAACACGGTATTCCCTTTGCCGGATGTATCCACTGCCGTCCCGGGAAAAACGTTCTGAAACTTTCTCTGGACCGGAATCACATAAACACCGTTCCGCTGCGTTATATAGCTGTCTGCCAGTTCCTTTTTGTGATGAAGAATGATCTGATTGAGTTTTTCACGGATCGCGCGCTCTGTGTATTCCCGCTGGCGCCGCATGTTTTTCAGTGCCGGGGAAGCATCGTCCAGGAGCGTATCTTCCCGGACGGAACGTTCAATCTCATCCTGCAGTTCACTCAGATCCGGCAGCTCCGTATACCAGGATGCAATACCGGCGCTGAAAATCTGCGCGCTTTGCAGATACCGGCAAAGCCGCTGGACTGTCGAGCAGAACCGTGCGATGAATGACAGCTGAGCCGGCAGAAGCATTCCGCCCTGCACAGCCTGGATCAGTCCCGTTTCCGCTCCTTCCGTATCGGTGAGCGGCGGTTTGCCCATGTTTTCCATTACACAGCGCGCAGCCGTCGTTTCCGCCATACGGGCTTTACATAAGCCCTCATGGAGAATCGGTTCTGTTTTCTCCAGTCTTTTGCGCGCAGCTGCTGAGACTGCCTGGTCCTGAAGTTTTTGAATGATCTGATCAAACCCGAGTGTAATCATATCCTGTGTCATCGGTATCCCTCTTGTTCATTGATAATCGACATGAACAAGATGCAGGGAGTGCGGCACAGAAAAAGCATACAAAAAAGTGCCCGGTATCGATCCGTACCGCGTCATGGCGTCAGCAAACAAGCGGTCATGTCACCGCCTGCCTCGCTCAACCATGCTCCCCGTTAACGAACCGACTCCAAACACTACCTCCGAGAGATATTTCCGTTTCCCGGAATCTCTTCTTCCATGATTATAATCCCGGGGTTATTTCCTGTCAACCGGTCAGCCCGCCCGTTTTCTCAGCGTGGCTGCTGACAGGCACACTGTTTCCGGGCGGCAGCAGCCAGACTGCCGCATTACGTCTGGTCAGGATAATCCCAGAATTTTCCTTTGTGGAAGTTTTCATTTCCCAAAGGGACAGCGGTCAGTCTGAAGATCACACACCCGTCCGGGCATACAATCGTTTTTGAGTATTTTCCGTCGCCGCCAAGATTCTCAAGATCCCCGCCGCTGCGCACAGCTTCCATCAGCGGATAAAGCATCATCATCGTCTTGGAGCAGATTCCGTATCCGTCCCTGTTGACCGGGCAGCCGTACGTACAGGTGTACCGGTCGCCGATCTCTTCCCCGTTCCGGCAATACCGTTCCGTATGATCGCCATGCAGAAAACCGGTTACTTCCACACTGAACTCGTATTCTTCGTCATACCACTTTTTCATATTCCCGTTCCTTTTAATCCTTTACTTCTTCATACTTTGTATATTTTTCCAATGCATGATTTTGCTTATTTATTCCCGGAAACAGAACTGCCAAGGAAAAAATCCCGCAGATCCTGATAAACCTTTTCGTGCCCGGTCTCATTCAGGATCTCGTGGCGCATATGGTCGTAGGTAATCGCAGAGATGTTCCGGAAACCGGCCTTTTCCAGGACAGCGCGGCTGTTCGCGCGCCCCTTTTCTCCGCCGGTGCAGGGGTCATCCTTTCCGGCAATCAGAAGAACGGGCATGTCGGCATTCACGTTCCGGTATGCGCCAGATTTGCCCATGCGGTTCAGCAGGCCGAACAGTGCACAGTAACTCCCGACAGTGAACGCTGCCCCGCAGAGGGGATCCGCAATATATTTCCGCACATTTTCTTCGTTGCAGGACAGCCAGTCCAGATCCGATTTCCGATCGGGAATACTCTTTCCATACGGTCCCAGCGCGAGCCCGTCCAGCAGTTTTGAATGCGCCTCGCTGCCCTTTATGACACGGGTTGCGTTTCCAAGAGCGATGGCGACGGAAGCGGCAGGATTCGGATTGACATAACCGCTGAGAGCTGCTTTGACATAGCGGGCGGAATCGGTCTGCAGAAGGACGCGGGAAATAATGCTTCCCATAGAATGGCCGAAAAGCATAACGGGAAGATCCGGAAACCGGCCGGTGATCCAGGAAGCGATAACCTGCTGATCCCGGATCAGCAGATCATCGCCTCTCCGGTCCGCAATATGAGACAGCTTCGGCGCGTCCTCCCCGTGACCGCGCAGGTCAGCAACTGCCACATGCAGTCCGCCAGCCGCCAGATACAGCGCAAAATCATAGTAGCGTTCCTTATGTTCCTCCATGCCGTGAACAATCTGTACGACGCCTTCGGCATGCTCTTTTTCACTTTCAAAAAAGGACAGGGAAAGC
>CAMJTZ010000108.1 GCA_946408865.1 uncultured Clostridia bacterium | reverse complement strand
CGTAGATATAGGGAATGCCGGCTTCCGAGGCCAGGGCGGCACGCTGGAAAGCCGCGGTGAAATACCGCCACTCCGCATCGTTCAGGTGCTCTCCCTGGGAAAGGATGCTGCCGTAGCAGGCGTATTCCATTTCTTCGAAAGGAATATTGTAGCAGGCCGGCTGCACCATCTGGGATGCCTTCTGTTCCAGTGTCAGCTGCGCCGTGATTTCCTCCGCGGTCATGCCCGCGTATCTGCCCTCCGCGCCGGATACCGCAGCCGGAACACAGAGCGCCAGACAGAAGAGAACCGCCAGAAACCTTCTGCAAATCTTCATCATTTGATTTCCACCTCCGCCGGTTGAATACTGTACAGACATTTTCTCCTGCATTTGTCAGTTACGACTGAAGAATATCGATATGTATTATTCCCGTTCTTTTTGGCATGCCCGGCAATATGCAGCAATCCCAAATCCCAGTACTGCTGCAATGATAATGATATGCTGCACCGGATTGCGGTAGTCCACGTGAAGAAGTCCGCCCTGAGGATCAATCCATTGTACCAGGGTGGCAATGCCCTCAAAAACGACCAATGTGCCAGCGGAAATCAACGCCGCCTTCTTCACTGCCGCATGATTCATTTTCCCATCCTCCTCCATGGCGTTCAGATTTCTATTCGTCACGGCCCGCACGGTTGTAATCCGGCTTTTTTATCCGCCGCTTTCCATTCTTTCCTCAGCAGGCTGAGAAGCTGAATATCGATCAGATTTCCCCGGCACATTTCATGTTCCCGCAGAATCCCTTCCATCCTGAAGCCCAGTTTTTCGAGCAGTGAACGGGATGCTTTATTGGGCGTTTCAACAAAAGCTTCCACCCTGTTGACGTCTGAAATGTTATATGCGTAATCAATAATCAGCGGAAGCGCCTCTGACATGAATCCGTTTCCCCAGTAATTCCTGTTCAGATCATACCCGATCTCAATCCGTTTATGATAATCTGAGATTGCATGGAAGCCGCAGGTCCCAATGAGCTTTCCGCTGTCTTTCAGCACGATCCCCCAGCGCATTCCCGTCTTGTCATGGATCGCGTTATGATACCCGCTGATCATCTGCTCCGCTTCAGACAGTTCCTTAAAGGCATACCGGTCGTCAAAATACAGCATGACCTCCGGATCCGAATAAATTTCAAAAATATCTGATACATCCTGATCAGCAAGCTTTCGCAGCAACAGCCTTTCTGACTGAAGCTCCCTGTAGTTCAGAAACAGTTCTTCTTTCATACCGGTACATTCCTTCCATGAAACCTTCAGGCCTGAAACCATATTCATATAAAAACCTTATCTGCCGGTCAGGTTATGATATTCATGGATTCCCGTTTTGTTTGCTGAAGTGTCTGTATGCCAGAATCCCGATCGGAAGAAAGTAAACGCACCAGCACACCAGCGCAATTACGCCACTGCTGCTGGTTTCTCCGTTCGCCATGCTGGCGAACAAGCCCGTCATCGGCATAATGAAACAACTGATAAAGAATATCCCATGGATCATCATCAGAACCTTGAGCCATTTTTCTTCCTTGCTGTCCGCCTTAAATGACAGCCCGATGAAGAAAGTGGAAAGCGCCATCATCCCGTATCCCAGCAGATCGTAATTGAAGATCAGTCCGCCCCGTCTGAAATCCAGAATGCCCAATGCGGCTTCATTTAATCCGTCAAGCCGTACGCTCGTTGTCTGCGCGAAGTAAACCAGGAAGATCAGCACCGCATAGACAGCCGAAAGCGTCATTCCGATCGTAGCTGCCGTTTTACGTTCATCTGCGCATTCGTTATGAAAGCCTGCCGCCATCATGATATATCCGATCGGAAGGAACATGCAGACAAAGTACGATCCAAAGGTAAAATCCGTAATCAGAAAGACTGCAAAAAGGAATACCGCTGCGGATACAATCGCTGCCCCTGTCTTCGGCAGTATCCTGTTCAGGTTCATCTGTTCATTCCTCCCGCTGATCTGTTCAGAAATCCCCTCCGTTTTTGACGGAGGGGCGCAGAGATTTAAGATTGCCTGATCAGGTTGTTCACAAGAGCGTTGGCGTACAGTTCCTTGATGAGTTTGAGTGCTTCGACGCTGCCGCTTCCGTTTTCATCCGAGTAATCCAGCGAAGGAATGACATCGTTCATGCTGTCCAGAATCATACGTGTTCTGGCTGTCCTCGCCTCTTCGGACGGAACAGAAAAATGATCATTGTAGACTCTTTCAAGGAACCTTAGCTGCTGCTGGCATGTTGTTTCCCTGGCTATGAACGCCTGACTGGTCGCCTCCGCGATGTGACCGGCATCGTCTTCGCCGCCCTGATTCGCAATGGCTTCCATTGTTCTGGCCAGTTCCTTCACGCTAAGCATTTCCTGCCGGACAGCATCCATCCTGTTCAGGAGACTCTCCACTGTCATCCCGCCCGTGCCGGCCTCTTCAGTTGCTGTGCTGTGCTCTGTGATAACCTCTGTCTGCTTACCGTTTTCCATTCTGTTGTCCTCCATTTGCTCCGGCGGACACGCAAGACAGATCGTTTTTTCATCCAGCCAGCGTGCCCTGCCTTTTTTCACAAGACCGTTGGCTCTTTTCAGCCATGTTGATTCAAGTACTGTCCCGTTATCGTCCACCACAATAATGTTTTTTTCGATGGGTATCATCCCCTTTGCGGTGTGCGCCTGCCGTTTTTTTGGATGGGTGCCGTCCCCAAGGCTTGTAAATATTGTATGTGAAGCGGATTCTCCAGTCAAGATGCGCAGGAAAATTCAAACAGCCGGAAGGTCGCCTGTTCTCCGGCTGTTACGGCGGCAAAGCCGGGAACGCTGCATCTGAAAAGCAGCTCCCGGTTTGCTGATCCGGCGTTCATCCCGTTTTTCAATAATACTCAAGCAGCTTTTCGTCAATCGGTGCGATGGGTTCCTTGCCTTTAATCTGACTGTACAGCGCAAGACCGGTGATCTCTTCCTTATCCGCAACGCTGCTGTACAGATCCTCCGGGCCTGCAGTGCCGGACAGCGTTATTCCGTATAATCCGCCCAGTTCAATTCGTTCACTCCCTGAGAAATAATCCGGTTTCAGTAAAAATTTCATTGCTCCGAGATATTTTATATCCGAAGAGATGAATCCTAATTCCTCGAAGCATTCACGAACAATACATTCGCGTGCGGATTCGCCTTTTTCAATACATCCGCCGAATATCTCATATCTGTTTCGCCATTTGTTTCGGTTCAGAAGATAGTCGCTGCCTGTTTTTACAACTGCAAGGCAGTGCGTAAATAACGGATCCCCCGAGAGCGTCTCCTCATCGGTTTCATCGATGGAAATCAGAAGGTTTCCGTCCTGATCCTTGCAGATATATTGACCGTTTTCCACTTGTTATCACCTCTTCGTGCTATTTCAGCAATCCGCCATGGAATATACACTCATACACCTTGTTATTCGCCTGATAGATCTCTTCACATCCCTGAAACCAGGTAAAATCGCCGGTGACTTTGCATCTGTATGTGTATTCTCCTGACTGATATATTTCAGGTCCCCTGTATGGCATCTTAACATCCGCAGCTCTCAGCGCTTCTTTCAGGAAGTTTCCGCTGAAGCCGTCCGCCAGTACCCGTCCCATATAATTCATAGCATATACGGACTGTCCGTCTTTCCAGACCGCTTCTTCTCCCGCAAATTCTTCGCCGCCGACATATGTGTCGTGATAAATATATCTTCCGTTTTCGTATCTGAAATCGTGAGATGCAGGTCTGGTGGCGTCAACCTCATTCCTGAACGCTGCATAGGTATTGACATTCGCTTCCAGTCTGAATGCGATCAGTTCATCAAGATCTGTATCCGGCTGTGGCTTAATATTCACCGCACAGTCATTATCCTTAACCAGATAATCAACGCTGACATTCATAAGGTCACTGATCTGAATAAGATTGAAAATATCCGGATAGACCTGTCCGGATTCCCATTTTGCAACTGCCTGCCTTGAAACGCCAAGCTTGTCTGCAAATGCCTCCTGTGTATATCCTTTATTCTTTCTGAGTATCTGCAGTTTTTCTGAAAAAATCACTGCACCTCACCTCCGCTGTCAGTGTACAAAGCGGCAGACATTGTCTCAATAAATCATTGGTTGCTTTTTTGTTACTTCTGTTATACAAACACGCCGGTCCCACAGGATTTACTTTTTCCCCGTCCTGATATAAGTGATGAGTTCCTCCAGATCGTCGAAATCATCATAATCTCCCATAATTCCTTCACGATGATAAACAATACCCGCCTGCTCGTTTTTTTCAAGGCAGTCCAGGAGCTCTTCAACGCCGTATCTCCGGGCAAATTCAGCAAAGGCGCGTGCTTTGATCTTTTCTGCATACAGTCCCTTCCGGCATTCCGCAGGCTCGCACTCATAACAGCCGTTCAGATTCTTATCGATCCCGCATCTGCGAACCTCACACCATTCCGCATCCTTGCACCAGGATAATTCCATGAAGCCATCCCGTTTGCATCCTTTGCAGGTTACATTCTCAGAGCATAAGCAGCATGCCAGTCCGCAGCGGGCGATTCCCAATTCCCGTTTCATAAAAACCTCCGTATTTCTCTGTTTTTCCGACCGTTCATGTTCATCCGGTCAGGGGTGTCCCGTTTTTTGTTTGAAGATGGATTCCATTACACCGGAATGGATCTTTCTGCAACAAATCGCGCAAGTTCGACATTGCCGTCTCTTTCGGTTGATTCGATACGGAATCCACATTTTTCTGTATAAAACTTTACATTCTGCTTCTTGTCCATGGGCGTTACCAAAGTGATTTTTTCCCAATCCTCAAGTAGCGTCTTCAGAAACTGAATGGCCTGCGTTCCGATTCCTTTGCCTTGAAATCCAGGGACGACACACAGGCAGGCAACCTCATATTCTCCCTTGCCCAGCTTTGTATATGAAACACATCCGACAGGCACATGATCATACAGGATGAGATATTTCGGATGCCGAATAATTGACTCTTCCATCCTTTCTTTTGTAATTCCGTATCCCGGGCACGCGCCATATCGCAAATAATCGTCATAAAAAGAAGCGTTATAGATGTTCACCAGTACTTCTGCGTCTTCTTTCGCAGCTTTCCTGTATTCTGTCGTCATCATTTGTCACCTCCGCAGACGCCGATGCTGTTGTTCCGGATTGCCCGGCTTTCCGCCGCTTTCATCTGTAGGCAGATTTCTGCATCCCTGTGTTACCTGCCTGTACTGCCGGCAATCGTACAGACCACGGCAGCCTTCAGCAGGCGTTATGAATCATCGCCTGCCAGTTTTTTTCCGGTTTTCACCAGATAAACCGTTATCAGGAAAACCGTCATCATCACCCAGGTGAGCGGCTCTGTCACACAGACCCCTGTAAACCCGAATGAAGGGATTATCCACAGGGCTGCGATGATCTTCATCAGCAATTCAATGACGCTGGAGATCACCGGCGCTGTCTTCTGCCCCATACTTTGCATGCTGGCCCGCATGGCCATCAGAACGCCCAAAACCGGGAAAAAGGGAAAATGGATGCGCAGGCTCATGACCGCATTGTCCAGGATCTCTTCGCTGTGTGTTCCCGTCACAAACCGGATCATTGCCTGTCCGAAAAGGTATACGATCAGGCAGGAAAACAAACCCCAGGCAATCTGCATCCCCATGACCTTTTTCAGCGTATCCCGGATTCTCTGCTTCTGCTTCGCGCCCCAGTTCTGAGCGACAAAGGTGCCTGAAGCGTTCATCATGCCGGCCATGGGCTGCATCAGGATATTGATGATCCGCCGGGCCGCCGTATGCGCCGCAATATATGTCTCGCCAAGAGCATTCGCCGCTCCCTGGAATATCACGGAGCCCAGATCCACGACGCTGTACATCAGTCCCATTGCTCCGCCGGTGGCAATCATCTCTTTTGTCAGTTCTCTTTCCAGCCTGAAATCTTCCTTCTCCGGCAGCATATCGCGGTAGTTTCGGTATACATAGAATCCGGCCAGAATTCCCGAAACAGCCTGCGCGGCAACCGTTGCCGCCGCGGCGCCGCCCACGCCTATATGAAAAACTGCCACAAAAAGCAGATCCAGGGCGATATTCAGCAGGCTGGAGAAAATCAGGAAATACAGCGGCGTTCTGCTGTTTCCGAAGGCCCGCAGGATTCCGGCAAACATGTTATAGCAGATGGTTGCCGGCAAACCCGCAAAGATCACTGCGATATAGCGGTGCGCCTGATCAAAGATGGCTTCGGGGGTATTCATCAGCCGCATCAGCCCCGGGAGGAAGATCAGTGCCGGAATGGTCAGAACCGCAGCTATGATTCCGTCCAGCATCATCACATGTCCGATGGATTTTCGGATCTTTTCCGGCTCATGCGCACCGAACGCCTGCGTCACGATTACCGCAAAGCCGCTGTTCAGCCCCCAGGCCAGGTTAATAACCAGTCCGTACAGGGAGGATGTCGATCCGATCGCGGCAATCGCCTGATCTCCCAGGCAGTATCCGG
>CAMJTZ010000107.1 GCA_946408865.1 uncultured Clostridia bacterium | reverse complement strand
TGCAGAGCGAAACAGCAATTCATCCGGTTTGTCCGCGGTGCGGAAGGGTTCTGGCACTCGACGGCGAATATATTAAGCAGAGTGCCGACAAATATATTGCCGTGGCCAAATGCAAAAACCACGGCCGGATCCTGATCCGCCTTCGTTTCCGGATTGACGACGACGGGAAAAAGATTCTTACGCGTACCACCGCTCCCGCCACGGGAGCCAACGTGGCCTACATCCATACCAAGCAGCTGCAGATGCGGGAGAGACAGGCCCGCTACCTGGAGGAGCACGGCGCTCTGCCCGATCCGGATGAAGAGCTGCTGAATGCCGAGGTGTCCAGTATGCCCTTCGATTAACCGAAGGAGGACGCGTCATGATTATCCGTTCCATGAACAACCAGAAAGAATTCCCGGAAGGAACCACCGTCCGGAACTGCCTGAAGGCGCTGGACGCTTTTCCGCGGGGCACGCTGGCCGCGCTGTCCGGCGGCGTCGTCATCGAGCTGAACGATCCGCTGCGCCGGGACTGCGCGCTGACGCCCCTGACGCTGGAACACGAGGAAGGACGCCGCATTTACGAGCGTTCCCTCCGTTTTGTGATGCTGCTCGCGCTGCGGCACCTTTACCCCTACCAGCAGGTGCGGATTGAATATTCCGTCGGCTACGGCGTGTTCGTCCGCCTGCCGGGCATCGAACTGCACCGGCAGGACATCGTGCGGATCGAAAACGAAATGCACCGGATTGTGGACCTGGACCTGGTCTTCACCCGGAAACAGTGGACAAGGGAAGACGCCATCCGCTATTTCAGCGAGGAGAAGCAGCCGGACAAGGTGGAGCTGCTGAAGCGCCGCCCCGTACCAACCTTCACGATGTACTCCATCGACGGGATGTGGGAATACTTCTACGGCGCGATGACGGTTTCCACCGGATATGTTCCGGTTTTCACGCTGTTCGAGCTGCGCGGCGGATTCGTGCTGCAGCTGCCGGCAGGGTCTGACTTTGACCACGCGGCGCCCTACATCTACCGTCCGAAGCACCTGGAAGTGTTCCAGCAGAGCGCCCGCTGGTGCGAGGTCCTCGGCGTGACGAACGTCAGCGACGTGAGCCGCATGATCGAGGAAAACCGCCTGCGCAACTTCATCCGCGTGAACGAGGCGCTGCATGAAACCGCCATCGATGAGATTGCGAAGAAAATTCACGAGCAGAACAAGCATATTGCCCTGGTCGCCGGCCCCTCCGCCAGCGGCAAGACAACCTTTGCTGCCCGGCTTTCCGTGCACCTGCAGATGTACGGCCATCCTTCACGGCGGATATCGATGGACGACTTCTTCATCAACCGGGAGGAACTGCCCGTGCAGCTCGACGGCACGCGCGATTTCGAGACGATCGAGGCGCTGGACATCAAGCTCCTGGCCGACACCATCTCGGGTCTGCTCAACGGCGAGGAAGTGTTCATACCGGGATATGATTTCGAAAGCGGCGAGAAGGACTGGCTGACGCCGCCAACAAAGCTCGAGCCCGGAGAAATCATCATCCTCGAGGGCATCCACGGCCTGAACCCGAAGATTGTCGACCAGCTGCCGGCGGACGAAATCTACCGCATCTTCGCCAGCGCGCTGACCTGCCTGAATCTCGACGACCACAACCGGATCCGCACGACAGACGTGCGCCTGCTGCGCCGCATCGTGCGGGACAAGCAGTTCCGGGGCTTTCTGCCGGAAGAGACGCTCGCCCTGTGGCCCCGCGTGCGGCGGGGTGAGGAAAAATACATCTTCGCCTACCAGGAGAACGCGGACAGCATGTTCAACACGGCGCTGCATTACGAGCTTCCGATCCTGAAGCTCTACGCCTACGACATGCTGAAGGAGGTGCCGCCGGATTCCCCGAACTATCTGCTTGCCCGCCGGCTGATCAAGGCGCTGAACTACCTGCCGGACGTGGACGAGGGCCTGCTGGACGAGATTCCGCCGCTGTCCCTGCTGCGTGAATTCATCGGCGGATGCACCTTCGATCACGACGAATGATCCCCTGCCGCGGTTGACAGAAAAGGCTCCGGGCCGTACAATAGGCCCGGGCCTTCTTTTTGTCCGTACATCTTTTTGAACTGCAGGGGAGCGACGCGGAACCATGGCAAAGAACAACGAACTGATCCGGGATCTGACCACCGGCAGCGTACCGAAAACCATGCTCCGCTTCGCGATGCCCCTTTTCCTTTCCGGCCTGCTGCAGATGGTCTACAATATGGTGGACATGATCGTCGTCGGCCAGATGGTCGGCACAGCAGGCCTTTCCGCCGTTTCCGTCGGCGGGGAGATGATGATGCTGATCACATTCATCGCGATGGGCTTCTCCAACGCCGGGCAGATCCTGATCTCCCGCTACGTCGGGGAAAAACGGAACGACCGGATCGGCGAAATGGTCAGCACGCTGTTCACGCTGCTGATGTCCCTGGCGGTGCTGATCATGGTGCTTTTCCTGTTCACCTTCCAGGATATCATGGCCTGGCTGAACACGCCGGACTCCATCTGGGAATACACCCGGCAGTACTCCATCACCTGCATCTGGGGAACGGTCTTCATCTACGGCTACAACCTCGTCTCCGCGATCCTGCGCGGCATGGGCGATTCAAAGCATCCGTTCATCTTTATCGCGATCGCGTCCATCCTGAACGTGATCCTCGACCTGCTGTTCGTCGGCCCGATGGGCATGGGCCCGCAGGGCGCCGCCCTGGCGACGGTGATCGGCCAGGCGGTCAGCTTCCTCTTCGCGCTGACGCTGCTCTACCGCCACCGGGAACAGATTCATTTTGACTTCAAACCCTCCCATTTCCGGATTTCCCGCAGCGTGATCCGGCCGCTGCTGTCCCTCGGCATCCCGATGGTGATCCAGTCCGCGGCAATCACCTTCTCGATGCTGTTTGTCAACTCCTACATCAACAAATACGGCGAGGTCTACATCGCCGTAACCGGCATTGCGCGGAAACTGGAAAACATGATCAGCATCGTTTCCCAGGCGATCTCCGCGGCCGGCGGCGCGATGATTTCCCAGGCGCTGGGCGCGAAAAAAA
This sequence comes from uncultured Clostridia bacterium, assembly GCA_946408865.1. Next base: position 3,477 of record CAMJTZ010000107.1, on the reverse strand, counting down.
CAGAGCGCGTTCCGAAGGTGTTCTTCCACGCGCTCTGGATTGTTGCCATTCCGTCGGCGGTTTTCGCCCTGATTACGCTGGTGAAGCCGGAATGGCTGTTCGGTATTTTCACGCAGGATCCCGCCGTGCTGCAGACGGTGCTCAGCGAATACATTACGGTGGCGATGATCCAGTATCTGGGCTGCACGCTGCGGCCGCCGGCCTTCGCGCTGATCAACGGCAGCGGCAATTCCCGGATGAACCTGGCCGTCGCCCTGCTGGACGGCGTCGCCTGCCGGATCGGCCTGTCCCTGCTGCTGGGCGTCACCCTGGGATGGGGAATCTCCGGATTCTGGTACGGCAATGCGATCTCCGGCACGATTCCGTTCGTCGTCGGTTTCTCGTTCCTGCTCTCCGGCCGCTGGCGGCCGCGGGAAAGCCGGAAGCAAAAGGTCATGACGGATCCGTAATCTCCCGGATGGAACGGATTTCCTGTTCCTCTGCAGTCACATACACCGTTTTCTGATGCGTATAAATCACCTTCCCCGGCGCTGCCCCGGAAGGTTTTTTCACATACTTGCGCAGGGTATAATCCACGGGAACGGTGGAACTGTTCTTTCCCTTGCTGAACCAGGCAGCCAGGAGCGCCGCCTGCTGCATGGTCTTCCGGGGAATCTCCCCCTCGGCGCGGATGATTACATGGCTGCCGGGCAGTTCCTTGGCGTGGAGCCAGGTTTCATTCGCCCCGGCGGCCTGGGTCAGGCGGTCGTTCTGCAGGGAATTGCGGCCCACCGCAATCTCGATCCCGTCGGCGGAAACAAAGCGCATGGGGGTGCTCTTCGGCAGCTGGCGCTGCTGGCGGCGGCTGGTGACCTTCCGCATGTAGCCGGTGCGGACAAGCTCCTGCCGGATTTCCTCCAGTTCGCTCTCCCCGGCGCAGTTTTCCGCGTCCATCAGCATGTTCTCCAGATAGTCCAGCTCCTCCAGCGTTTTGTCCCGCTGGACCGCCGCGGTTTCCCGGGCGGAACGGGCTTTCTGGTATTTTTTGAAGTATTTCTGGGCGTTCTGGACCGGGGTAAGCCGGTTGTCAAGGGGCACGGTAACCGTGCCGCCCTCCGGATCGCTCCAGTCCGGAAGCACAGCCTCCGTCATGCCTTTTTTCAGCTGATAGAGATTGGCATGGATCGCCTCGCCCATCCGGCGGTATTCTTCCATCTTTTCCGCGGAGGCGAGTTCCTCCTCCTGCAGGGCGAGCTTGCGCGTACAGCGGTCGATCTGCCCTTTCAGCGTATGGATCATGGAGGCGCTTTTCTGGTTCAGGCGGTCCTTCGCGTCCCGGCCGGAGTAATACAGGTCAAGCGCGCGGCTCAGGGTTTTGCAGGGTTCCTGCAGGCGGGTATCCCGGCTGAGGAAGACAAAGGGGAAAACGTCCAGGGCCTCCCCGTCCTCCCCGCGCAGCACGCAGGGGGACGCCATTTCCGGCAGGCGGCGGCAGAAGTCCGCCAGGCGGCGGCAGGCGTCCGGCAGGTCCGCCGGCCACTCCCCGCCGCTTCCGCCGACCCGGAAGGCCAGTTCCTCCGCGCTCTGGCGGCTGAGACCGGAAACCGTATCGGAAAGCGCGCGGGAAAAGCTGACGCCCTCCCGCGCCTGCAGCTTCGCAAGCAGTTCCGCCTCCGAAAGGGAAAGCGGATCCAGCTTGTCCTGCGGCGGCGGGAGCTGGTAGTCCATACCCGGCTGGACCAGGCGCACGCGGCTCATTTCCGCGTTCACATGGCGCGCGGCCTCGAGGATCCGCCCGTTTTCATCCAGGAGCATCAGGTTGGAATGGCGGCCCATAATCTCCAGCATGATGCGCCGGAGCACATGGTCCCCCAGTTCGTTGACCGCATCCATATCGATGCGGATAATCCGGTCCCCGCCGAGCTGGCGGATTTCCGTAATCCGGGCGCCGGTCAGCTGCTTGCGCATGAGCATGCACAGGGACGGGGGCTCCAGCGGATTGGAAAAGCTGCTGCCGGTCAGGTGGCAGCGGGCGTTGTTCGGCGAGGCGCACAGGAGCAGCCGGTGATTCTCGTTCTCCGCGCGGATCACCAGCACCACCGCGTCACGCTCCGGCTGGGTGATCCGGTCGATCCGCCCGCCCTTCAGCGTGCGGTCAAGTTCCCGGGCGATAAACCCCGCCGTCAGTCCGTCCATCGGCATTCTGCAGCATTTCCTTTCCGTGTGTATTCTTTCTTCCGCTTACCGGATCTTCGCGTGGAGGATCGGGCTGAGCGGCTTGTAGATCACGAAGGTGATCGCCGTGAGGATCGCGCCTTTGATCAGGTTGAAGGGAATTGTGAAGGGAACGATGTATTTCCCGCCGTCCGGAATCCCGAAGGCCGGGAAGAGCACATACAGGTTCGCGAGAACCGCGGCGCCGGTCATCACGGCCGTGCCGATGAGCATGCCGATCAGGGCGCTGATGCGGTTCTTCCGGCGGCTGTAAACCAGCGCGGCCGGCGCGAGGAAGGCAAACAGAGCGATGAAATCCGCCAGCTGGCCGACCCAGCCGCCGCCCGGATGCACCAGGAGGCCGACGATGTCCTTGATCAGAAGCGTCAGGGCGCCGGCCGGAAAGCCCATGGCGAAGCCGGCCAGCATCACAGCGAGGCCGCTGGGATCCAGCTTGTAGAACGGCGCGCCCGGAAGAATCACGATCTCAATCATGGACAGGGCGACGCCGGCGGCGGCCAGGATCCCGATCCGGGTCAGGGAGCCGGTGGAGAAAAGGTTGCTTTTTGCGCGTGCGGTCATAGGTAAAACCCTCCTTTAAATGCGCGCACCCCTCAAAGCAGCTTCACTTTGAGGGGCGGAGAGCAGCGCGCTCGCGCGCGGTATTCACTCTTTTCCGTTCTTCTCTCATCCAGACTTTACTGTCGGCCCCGGAATCACACCGGATCGGCTGAGGGTTTCACGCTCAGTTCGCGGGCTTTACCGCCGGTAGGGAATTGCACCCATCCCCGAAGAAGCTTTAAGCGGTACGCAATGTACGGTGATATTATAGGGGCCTCTTCGCTTTTCGTCAATCCCCGTCTTCCCCGGCACGGGCGAAAATCAGCTCGATAAAGTCCCGGATCTGCGCGTCCCAGAATCCCCACTCATGAAAAGTGTCCGGCTCCTCGTGGCTCATGACGTCCCATCCGTTTTTACGCAGAGCGGGAACAAAAGCCCGGTGCTGGTCGAAGAGAAAGTCCTTCGTGCCGCAGGAGAGATAGAGCCAGGGCTTGTGCGGGGCGGAAGCGTTCTTTTCCATCAGGGTATACAGATCGAACTCCGTTCCCCTGATTTCCGTCTGCGCGCCGAAAACCCGGTCGATCTCCGCTGTGCGGTGGCGCTCGTAATACACGCCCGCCAGGTCCACCGCGCCGCTGAAAGAGCCGGCGCCGGCAAAGTGCTCCGGATAAGTGAGCGCCAGGCGCATCGCGCCGTATCCGCCCATGCTCAGGCCCGCGACAT
>CAMJTZ010000106.1 GCA_946408865.1 uncultured Clostridia bacterium | reverse complement strand
CGCGGCGAGGCAGATGAAAAAACATGGCTGATGCGCATTGCCATGAACACCTGCAAGGATCTGCTGAAAAGCTCCTGGTTCCGGAACACGGACCGGTCCGTAACCCCTGATCAGCTGCCGGAAGGCGCGGTTCCATTCGAGGAGCGGGACGACACCGTAACGCGTGCGGTGATGAATCTGCCGCCCAGACTCAGGGAGGCAACGCTGCTGAGATGGTACCAGGGACTGACCCTGGAAGAAATGTGCCGCGTCATGAAACTTCCCCGATCAACGGTTAATTATCGGCTGAAAAAAGCGAAGACGAGGCTGAAAGACGAACTGGAGGAATGGTACGATGAAGCAGAATAAGGAACCGCTTCGGAACCCGATGGACCGGCGGCTGTCCTTTCTGGATGAGCTGCCATCCTGCCGGGCGGCTGTGCAGCAGCGGATCGCGCAGGAGGAGGAACCTGAAATGAAGAAGTTTTCATTGGGCTTTGTGGTTGCAATGGCACTGGTGCTGATTTCCGTGGTGGGCGTGGCAGCGGGACTGCTGCTTTCCCCGAAAGTAACCGCGACGCAGGCAGCGGACCGGGCGCTGGAGGAAAAATACGGTATTACCCCGGAGATGCAGACCTTCTTCGCAAGGGCTGAAGAGAAACTGGAAGACGGAACGCTAAAGGTGTCTTATATCGGTGTTGAAGGCATGCAGTATCCGCTGGGAACCTATACCGCGCTGGTGAAGGACGGCAAGGCGGAAATCACCTGGAGCCATGACGGGGAAGATACAGCCGGCGGCTATGATGCGGAAATCTGGGGCCTGGACCAGCTGAAGGTCATGCTGGCGGAAAGCACGGATGAAAAGAAAAAGATGGCCTTCCTGGATCGGGCGAAAGAAATTACAGATGCGCACAGCACGCCCGAACCGGATATCGCGCCGATGGATGATTTCATGTTCAACTATCAGGCGGATACGGAAAAAACCGGCGCCCTGGAAGCACGCAAGCTGACCGAACAGGAAATGTTTGAGATCGGAAAGGAATTTATTGTCAGCAACTACAGCCTGAACGAGGAACAGATTTCCCGGCTGGAACTCTTTACGGGTTCCGAGGAGGAAAACGGAAACCATTTTTACGGAATGATGAACGGGAAACCCTGTATCCAGGTGGAGTACCTGCTCTATATGCCCTACACGGCAGAGATGGAGATCAAGGGCGAAGAACGGCCGCGCGCGGAGAAGGACGGTTACTACATCGTCTATGTCAACGTGGAAGACGGCACAGTGGAACGGTATGTATATGATTCCGCGCTGGGCGGCATTGGCTGAACAGCGGAAAACCGGAGGGGAGCAGCAGAAATGCCGCTCCCTTTTTGGTATGTACAAAAAACTTCGTTCTATACAAAACGGGAACAAACGGGTATAATGAATCCAGTCGTTATTGAAAACTGAAAATGAAAGCAGGAGAGCGATATGGCCAAAACGGAGTTTCAGACGTTTCTGGAGCAGGAAGTCAACAAAGTAAAAGGCGTTTATTATCCGGTGAAAGCGGGGTTTCTGCGGCGGCTGCTGATCAAGGAATATCCCTGCAGCAAACTGCACCCGAATCCGGAAGATGAATTCTGTTTTCCGGATATCGGACCGAACTACGAGATTATTTCCAATTATGAGAGGGAATACCGGAATCTCCTGGCCGGAATGGATGTGCGAAACAGCGGAGTGAAGGAACCGCTGATGATTGAAAAAACCAAGCCGGACGGCTATATGATTCTGAACGGTCACCACCGCTGGGCAGCTGCGCGCCGGACCGGCGTCAGGAAAATCAAAGTCAAGATCGTCGACCTTACGACGCAGAAAGATATCCGGAAGATGCTGGAGAAAGCCAGATCGGACAAGCGTGTGACGCTGGATCTGGACGAGGTGGTTTTCCGGCCGGCGGACGATCCGTATCTGGAGGACGCGCTTCGGTTTCCGCTGAACAGGATGTACAAGGAACGGATCCGCCGCGGCGTCATCGCGCTGTTCCATACGCTGAACGCGAAGGGATATGATATCTGGGTATATTCATCGCAGTACTATTCACTCAGTTATCTTGTCTATTTCTTCCGGCATTATCATGTAAAAGTGACCGGTATTGTGACCGGTACCGCGAGGAAAACAGCCGGATCCGCAGAAGAAAAGAAAGAAACGGAAAAAATGGTGGAAGCCCATTACCGGACAACGCTGCATATCGACAACGATATGGTGCTGCGCACCGTCAGGGATTCCAAAGAGTTTGATGAGTATAAACTGACAGGCTCCGCGGAAGGATGGTCCCGCGAAGTGATTGATATTATCGGAAAGATGAAGCAGGTATGAGAAAAAAACCGGAAACGGAGAAAATGAGGGTTTCGTTTGATCTGGACGAAGTACTCTTCGTTTCTCCTGAAACACACAAAACAGAACCGGAGCTGCGGTTTCCGCTGAACCGGATTTATAAGGAACGGCTTCGTCTGGGGACGCCGGATCTGATCAAGGAGCTTCAGCGCCTGGGATACGAAGTCTGGGTCTACACCTCTTCGTTCCGGTCAGAGGGTTATATCCGCCGTCTGTTCCGTTGCTACGGCGTACGGTTTGACGGAATTGTCAACGGAACACGTCACATGAAGGAAGTCCAGGGCAACAACAAAACAACGCTGCCGCAGAAACTGCCGAACCGGTACCGCATTTCCCTGCATATTGACGATGAGGAAGTGATTTGTTCCGCAGCCAGTCAGTACGGATTCCGGGCGTTCCAGCTGAATGCCCAGGATGACGACTGGAAGGAAAAGATTATCCAGCGCGCGGAGCAGATCAAGAAAGTGGAACGGATCCAGCGCGTACATAACATCCCGTAGGGAATGATTCTTTTACTCCATGGACAGGAGCAGCTCACGGGCAGTATCCTCACTGACTTCCGTGGCAAAAACGCCGGGACGGAATTCCGCGATTTGTCCGATGCCTTTCTGAACAACAAATCGCAGGCAGCCGTTCCGGACTTTTTTGTCTGTATAGAGTTTCCGGACCAGCGCTTCCCGGTCGGTATCATCCGGAATGTGGACCGGCAGACCGGCCCGGGACAGAAGCGCTTTTACCCGTGATTCCTCTTCCGCGGTCATGAGACCCAGGCGGACAGCCAAGGCGCATTCGGCGGCCAGGCCGATGGATACGGCCTCGCCGTGCAGAAGCCTGTATCCGCTGAGGGTTTCAATGGCCCGGCCGACGGTATGGCCAAGATTCAGAACTTCCCGCAGCCCGGATTCCCGTTCATCTTTCATGACAACCCGGTATTTGATTTCACAGTTTCGGCGGGCAATATACTCACAGGCTTCGGGTGAACCCGCGCGGATGCCGTCCATGTGCTGTTCCAGATACGCAAAGAAATCCGCATCCGCCAGGCAGGCGTGCTTGACGGTTTCCGCCAGACCGCTGGAAACTTCCCGTTCCGGAAGGGTGTTCCAGCAGTCAATGTCGATATATACCTTTTTCGGCTGATAAAACAGGCCGATCAGATTGGTGGCCAGCGGTGTGTCCACAGCGGTTTTCCCGCCGACAGAAGCATCCGCCGCGGCCAGCAGGGAAGTGGCGTAATTGATAAAGGGAACGCCGCGGCCGTATGTGCCGGCCAGGAAGCCGGCCAGATCCGAAACCACGCCGCCGCCGACGGCCAGGACAAAACAGTCCCGGCGGAATCCGGCCTGCAGCATCCGGTCTTCCAGCGCGGCTTTCATTTCGCGCGTTTTGCTTTTTTCCCCGGCAGGAAAGGAAAAGATTTCTCCGGAAAAACCGGTATCCGTAAGAAGACGGAAGATTTGCCGGGCGTACAGCTTTTCCACGTTGCTGTCGGTGATCAGGGCGAACCGGCGCACAGAACCCATCAGTCCGTTCCGCAGGTCTTCCGCAAGCTTGCGGGCAAGGGTGCGGCCCACTTCGATTTCATAACTGTCGTCCACGACTTTTTTCAGTTCCACTTGAAAAATGCTCATAATCCATCTCCTGCCGAATGATGATCCCGATCCGGAATGGCTTTGATGCCGTACTCCCAACCGGGGACGAGGGGAACCGTTCTTGAGGTGAACCAATTTTGAGGGGAACTGCTCACGAGGTGAACCAGATTCGAGAGGAACTTTTCACGAGAGGAACTTTTTTGGGATGCGGACCTTCCTCTCATTACCGTATCGCTATCGCTAGAGTCCCCAATTTGGACAGCTTAACTATATCACAGGTGCGGACTGAAAAATACTGAAATTTACTGAAATGGGCTGCACATATTCCCCCGTTTCTAAAAAACTTTCGGCAAAACGACATTGCATTGCTGTTTTTGCCGAACAATGCATATTACTGTCCGGTCGGCATGATCGGATTATAAAACGTCGGGATAAGGTCTTTTTCTCCGGCTGGAAAAACCGGCCGGTTGCAGAGACACATTACCAACGCTGCAAATGCCATTTTATATGATACCGCCGTTTAACGCGCACTAATTTGCAAAAAAGACAAATTTGTGCGCGTTAACTATACTTTTCATCGCGGTCTGGATGCAGAACCCCGGGAAACAGTAATTAATTTCGGCGCTAAGCCATATAAATAATTAGTTAGCGCCAAAAATAAAGATTGGTTTCGGCGCTAACATCATGCGGAATGGGGACGGTTCCTATTCCGTTTACATATCCATTTTTCTTGCAGCCGGGATATTCCGGCGGTTCTTTTGCATGAGGGTTATCTTAAATGCTTTTGAGAAGTTTATTTGCAATATTATAATTTGGAAAGTGTTCTCCGTCTAATAGGTAAAGGAGGTGAAACCTGCCATGGAAACTGTCAAGGCGCCTGACAGTCATCCGGAGATCATTCTCGAACGCATGATCCGGGAAAACCAGGTTTCATTGAAGCGGCTCTGCTATCTTTACCTTCATGATGAAGCGATGGCGGAAGACGCCGTTCAGGAAACCTTTCTGAAAGCGTTCCGGTCTCTGGGGGATTTCCGCGGCGAAGCGAATGAAAAAACATACCTGACCAGGATTGCGATCAATACCTGCAAGGATATGCTCCGTTCCGGCTGGTTTCGCCATATTGACCGCAGGATCACGGTGGATATGCTGCCGAGCCAGGAGAAGATCAAAGATCCTGCGCACCAAGAAGTGGCGGTGGCGGTCATGAATCTTCCGAGGAAACTGCGGGAAGTCATACTCCTGTACTATTACTGTGGGCTGAACACCCTGGAAATCGCAGAAACATTGAATATTTCACAGCCTGCTGTGACAGGCAGGCTCAAGAGAGCACGGGAAAAGCTGAAAGGTATTTTGAAGGGAGGCGACATCGATGAGGAATGAAAAACTGAAAGACTGTCTTGACGATGCCCTTTCCGGTATTCAGGAGAATCCCTGGCTGTATCAGCAGGTTCTTCACCGTGCGGAAAGGGAGGAGAACACACAGATGAAAAAGAAACTATCCTTTAGCTTTGTCAGTGTAATTGCTATTTTACTTGTACTTGTTGCTGTAGCATATGCCGCAACGGAAGTATTTCATGGATCATGGATGAACTGGGAAGGGAACACCGTAACCGTGCAGAAAGAAGAATCGACACAGAGTACGGATGAGACCTCTTTCGAAAACGCGACAGACGACGCTGCTTTTGACAACAGATTTGATTATTTTCTGAATCGCACAGGCACAAAGGATGAATATGTTACCGTAGAGGCTTTCGGAACATTTGGCAGCAGAAAAATGACCAGAACGGTTGACTCTTGGGAATCTTTTCAGCAGAAACTGGAATCCGCAGGCTATTTGATTTATCCGTCTCAAATTCCTGATGGCTATCAGTTTGCGGAAGCCACATTTTTCTTAACCTGCAGAGACGGAGAAGATTACCATTTGGTCGAAGAGCTGGTGGAAGACGGGATTACCGTGCGAAGGTATACCCTGGATGACGCCCAGGCACTGATCACCGGCTACAGCGTCACCTTCCTTGATGAGAAGGACAGTAAGGCATTTCTGGAAGTGTTCTCAACGCTGGAACGTGAACACAACATCGCTGCCTATGATATAAATCTGAATGCAGATCAAACACCATCTGTTCTTGAAATACCCGGCATAGATCAGGCAATCGTGGTTTTCTCTGAAGACAAGAAGACCAGCAGTCTATTGATGCGAAAAGTATTGGATACTCCTGTCATTGGCAAACAGCGGGCAAGTCATGACCGGGAAGAATCCATCGAATACAGCGAGCAGCATCTCAGTATAGAGTCGTCAACGCTCAGTGAAGACGCCTATGTCCAGATGTTTATTTCCGCTAAATAATCCCCCGTCCGGACGGTTATCATACAAGCTATTGCGGTTCTGATGAAATCAGGGAGGGGCCGTTCCATGAACGAGGAGACGAAGAAAACACGGGAATCATCATGGCAGGAAGCGCAGCCCCCTGGCTATTCCCGATGACATAAGCGGAAGATCAGGACGATTCCGTTGGAGAAGTGATCCGGTATACACTGGATGAGCTGAGATTTGCATAAGGCTTCAGTTCCCTGCGGAGTCCATTTTTCAGGCTTTGCAGGTTTTTTTCATTTTTGAAAAACTTTTTAAGTGAGTGAATAAAACCCTGAGTCCTACTCGTCATTCATGGTGAAGGGAGGTGATCGGCGATGGAACGTGCTGCGG
>CAMJTZ010000105.1 GCA_946408865.1 uncultured Clostridia bacterium | reverse complement strand
CGGACGGACTTCTTTTTCTGCTTCCCAGGCTTTCAGAATCTCCGGGGCTGTAATGGTATCGACTCTGCCTTGCAGCCTGGCCATGAAGGATGCCTGGTTCAGCGTGTAATCCAATCCAAAGGTATTTTTTTTCAGGGAAAACGTCTTTTGGAAGGCTTGCGCCTCATCGGAAAGCGTGACCTTCCAGTAATGGCATTGACGCATCGCTTCCTTGAACGCGCCAATCTGATTCCGGCTCAGTTTTCCGTAAACAGAAAGCTCCGGCATATATTCCGCAAGACTGATTTTTTCCGGTTTCAAGCCGTATTTTCTCAAAAAGGCTTCCGCCGTTTCCGAAGACGTGCCGGCCTGCGCCGGATTCACAATCAGCGAATTCGTCAGGCCGGAAACATCGGACTGGCTTGTTGCGGTGTTTTTTGAGTCCATCAGTTTTTTTACGGCATCGTCACCCAAAACGGCGCGGAAGGTCAGGAAGAACTGGAGAATGAACTCAGGATCAGGCGTGATCCAGCATCCTCCATAGGAAGCCAGAAGCTTCTGAATGTTGGATACGACAACGGATGCTTCGTTTTCTGTGAAATACATCATCATCCCTTCGGTTGTGATACACAACGGCCCGGTTTCATCACGGAGCGCGGCTTCGAGGGATTCATAGTTCGTAGCGTCGACGCCATGAAAAACAATGCGGTCCGGGTGTTTGCTCATGACAGGAATGATTTGTTTCATTTCATCCGCCACAATCGGGAGATCAAGACCAATGAAACGGAAACCTTTTTCTGTCAGATGAAGCGCTTTCGGCGTATACCCGCAGGGAAGATCCACATTCGTTTTCAGTCCGGACATTTCAAAAAGACGGCACATCGTCCTGTATTTCGCTTCCACAACGATGGCGTTTCCGAGAACCATGTCCGGATCATTCAGGACCGGTGCGGATGCGGTATTCTCTTTCTTCAGTGCGCCGACAATTTCCGTCGCATCGGGAATACCTGCTTCCGCCATCAGCCGAACCGCTGTCTGTGCGGTCAGAAAGACAGGGTTTGTTTTTGCCAACAGGCTGTAATCATTTTCCAGATTCATCAGATCGCACCTTTCATTCTGTTAAGAAATGTCAATTGCCTTATGAACCAATTATACAACAGAAAGAGACATCAGAACAGTGCTAATTCACTTCAAGCAACTCCGTATGGCATATAAGAGGAAACCATGGTATAATACGTCACACCAAAACTTCAGAGAGTCCGGAGAAACATTGTCTGAGGTACGACGCATGTCTGATCCGGGAAAAACGGAAAGCCAGACAGGATACTATATAAGGAGGATACCCCTATGATGAAACGGATCATTGCATTATGTGGACAGGGGCGTCGATCCGGATTATTTCATCCGGGACTATAACAATTTCTATGACCGGAAAGAACTGGTTAAAACCATAAACGGTATTCAGTGAGCATTCACGGAACCTGATGAAAAAACAGACAAAGGCAGGCGGCTGCGGTTCGGAACCGCGGCCGCCTTTTTCCGACAAAAAAAGGCTGCCCCACAGAATCGGGGCAGCCGTACCGTTTCAAATTGCTTTCAGCCGGTATGATACGGAAAAACGGGACGGTGAAAAGTCCGGTGTCTATGGCTGATTCCGTCCCATACAGAACAGGTAAACGATGATCGCATCCTCCAGCGAAACATCTTCCAAAAAGATCCCCCCATGTTATTCCAGGGGCGGCAGATCGTGAATGTCGTAGGTATCGTAATAGATTTCAAAGGCGGTTTTCACATCGCCGGACAGTTCGATGAGCGCCCCGGCCTGAAAACTGCGGGAGAGACTGCCGGAAGGGGCGGGCCAGGCAGCGTTGGAGACGACCGTCATGGCTTCCTTACCGGCCTCTTCGGCGAGGAGGGTTGCCTCAGCGCCGAAGAGGAGCACGCCGGTCGCAATATGATAATCGCTGGAGATGACAGCCAGCTTGCGGACCCGGGGATACTGCTCCGACAGGATCTTCCAGGTATAGATCGCGTTCTGCGCGGTGGTCAGGGATCGATTTTCCACAATCACGCGCTGCGGATCGACGCCGTTTTCAATGAGCCATTTCGCCATCTCGCCGGCTTCCGTGGCCTCCGGACTGCCTGAAGCAGTGGGGCCGCCGGTGCACACGAGGAGCGCGTTCGGATATTTTTCCGCGCAGGCTTTGGCAACCTTCAGCCTTTCGATCAGCTCTTTTTTCATGCTTCCGTCCGGATTCAGCTGGAAGCCAAGCGTAACGAGGCACAGCTCATCGGTATCCGGAAGACCATCCGGGAGATTGTTCTCATGGATTTCAAGAGACGTATTCACATCCTTCCAAAGCTGAAGGATGCTCGCCCATTTCGCACCCGCAACGGGATCAGCTGCCTGCAGTTCCGCCAGCAGTTCCGCGGTTTTTTCGTCCGCCTCACTGCCGTAGGCGCTGTAATAGAGAACCAGCTGCCGGATCGTATCCTGCACGCTGGGCACCGCCGCCGTTTCGCCTACCGCCAGGGCGGGCGCGATCATCAGCAGAACAGAGAGAAACACAGATATGATATGTTTCATTTGTCGGATCTCCTTTTTTCATTTTTGCGCTTCAAATTACGGAAGGTCTGCCGGCGTGACTGTGATGCCGTAGGGCGACAGAATCTCCTGCAGCCTGTCCTGCGACTGCGCATCCGCGGGATCAATGGCGACAAACATGCCGGTGGCCTGATGCCAGCCAAAGGAGACCAGGACAGGAATGCCTTTACTGAAGGCAAAGAGATACGAGACGGGCTTTTCCTCTGTCAGGTCAGGATCATGCAGCACTGCCTGCAGGGCGCTGACGACAGAAAGAACTTCCGCTCCTTGTTTCGCATTGATCTGGGTGGCCATGAGGGAGATGCCGCTGATCCGGGTGAAAATCTGTTCCTGCAGGGCAGGGGACAGGCCGTTCAGCCAGGCCCGTTCCTCCTCCGACATCAGGGATTCCATCCATTCGCGCGAATCCTGCTGCTCCAGGCGGTAGACCGCGACCGGCGTTCCATAATCACCGGTATCGAACATGGAAGACAGCAGATCCAGCAGATTATCCCCCTGCACGAAGAGGCGGAGATAGTCCCTGCTCTGCACCATTTCGTCAAGGAGGCCTGTTACTCTGAGCCCGACAGCCCGATAATCCGGGCTGTCAGCGACAGCGGGCGCGCAGGCGGAGAGCAAGACCGTGAGGACAAGAAGGACTGAGAGGATCTTTTTCATTTTCAGATCTCCTTTACAACTGTATATGAAATACCCGTTACAGGATACGATTTTTTGACGAATGATTCAACCGTGAATTATACATCGCGGAAAAAGACGTTTCCATGGTTTCCGACTACCGGTTTGATTTCCGCCGGTCATGCCCGCCGAACTCTGCGGAATGCGTACGCGCTTTGGTGGTATAGAGCGCTTTGTCCGCCTGCGAAATCAGGCCGAAAAGCTCTTCTGTGTTCGCCGGACAGCCCTGCGCGTTTCCGATCGAAAGCGATACGTTCACGCCGTATTTCTCCTGCATGAATTCATAGGTATCCGCGCCGTAATTGTCTTCCGGAAGCTTATGGGTCAGTACGAGGAACTCATCTCCGCCGTAGCGGTAATAATATCCGCCGGGGAACAGATGATTCAGCGCATCACTCACATCCCGCAGGATTGTATCACCCGCGATATGACCGTAACGGTCGTTCAGTTCCTTGAAATAATTGATGTCGATCATATAGGCTGTCAGTTTCCGGCCGTTCATCCGGGAAACGTCCGCCTCAAGCGCCAGCCGGTTCTGCAAACCGGTCAGACCGTCCCGGCGGCTGGCCGCGTCCAGCGCCTTGTTGGCCTCGATCAGCCGCATTTTATCGGCGGAAACACGAATCTGGACATGGCAGCGGATCGCGTTGGACGCGATGGATGCCAGCGCAAGCACGATCAGGTTCAGCACCTCCAGATCTGCAGCCCGGTTATAAATATACAGGGGAATAAAAAGCCCGGTAAAGGACGCGCCGATCAGCAGCGTTCCGATCCATGGCCTGAAAATGACGAAACAGATCATCAGCAGATTTACCGCGTAGAAGGTCAGCATCTGCTCTCCCCGGCAGTAATGGCCGTAGTCCACAAAGATCGCCCAGATGTTGAAGGCTGCAAAGAAAAAGATTTTGAAAAGGAAGAAACGGTTATGCGGCAGATTTTTGTTTTTCAGCATGCGTCCGGAAAGAAAAACGCCGAAGACGCAAAGTGCGATGCAATAAGTGACACAGAGCAGGGTAACAAGCGCGTTCTGATCAAAATTCCGGACATGGGCAGAGAGAAAAACAATCAGCGTCAGCGTTTCAAAGAGAATACAGACCAGCGAGATTACACGGATGCTGTGGAGACAACGCCGATCGATATCGGTCTGTATATCTTTATCAATGGAAGGGTTCATATAGCGGATAAATTTCTGTATCTGTTTCATAAAAATCCTCATTTAGTCAGAATACGGTTTCAGAGACCAAGGTCGAAATGCCGCGGACCTTTCTCCGGGACAATGGCTGCGGCAAAAGAACGGTATTCCTCGCGGGTCATTTTTTCCAGCTTCTGTACAACGCCGGAAATAAGGCCGGCCAGGTGCTTTTCTTCCGGGCTCAGCGTGCCCAGCAGCCAGCTCAGTTCGTCGATCAGCCCGTCGCGGCTTTCGTAATTGCATGTGCTGATCAGGCTCAGTTCTTCTTCAGTTAACGCGCTCATCAGAGATGGCCTCCTTCCGTGATGGGTGTTCTTCTGTCCACGGACAAGGAAGAAAAAAGGGAAACAGTTCCCAAAGATGATTGTATACAACCGGACTCGCAAGGTCAATTACGGAAGGCATAATGTTCCAGATTGTCACATTTTGCTCAAAACCCTCTTTTTGATTTGCTCGGAATATGATATGCTATGCAACAGAGTCAATCTATCGAAGGGAAGGAACCTTAAATGGAGTATACAGCAAGTTTCGGTTCTGACGGAGGAACGGGATCCATGGTGACGATCGTCATTGTGATTATCGCAGTGATCCTTGCCGCGATCATCGGCAGCCGGCTGTACATCTGGAACAAGAATAACCATTCTCCCCGGGAGACCGGGAAGGCCAGGGTCGTTACCAAACGCATGAAGGTATCCGGCATGGGCGGTCATCGCCTTCGCTCGGATATTATGGCGGATACCACTTCCTCCACCACGACCCGCTACTTCGTCACCTTTGAGCTGGAAAACGGCAAACGCCTCGAATTCCACGTCAACGACGGGGAATACGGCATGCTCGCGGAAGGCGACAGCGGGGAACTGACCTGGCAGGGAACCCGGTACCTCGGATTTGAAAGATAAAAGTATTGCAAATTCACAGATTGTATGCTTTAGTGATGCGAAAACGCACGGGAACAGTTTTACGAAGGGTTTTCGCATCATTAACTGCTTTCAGATGAAAGAACAGGATCGTGATGTTCCTGATCCCGGCAACGCTCTTCACGCGGAACACGAAAGCGGTTCTCTGCGCTGCGAGTGTCTACTGCCTCTACAGACTGTACAGACAGATCGCTGCGTTCTCCGCGTCTGAATTCCTCATTTTCCTCGCAGCAGCTGCTTTCGTCATCGCGGTCATCCTGACGATCAAGCAGAACGGCATGATCAGTTTCTTCTGGTTCCTGCCGGCGGCTTTCCTGCTTGTCCGGCTGATTATCATGTATGCAAACACCTTCAACAATCAGGTTACAGCGAATCTGGCAGGCTCCCTCCTGATCACCATACTTTTTGACGTCCTGACGTTAGCCGGATTCCTGTTTGCGGGACTGTGGCTGAAAGCTGCGGCGAAGGAATAACGGTCTGCCGGAAAAACAACCGGATGAAAACTGAAACAAGAGAAAAAACGCACTTCCTTTTGCGGGAGTGCGTTTTTCCGGCTTTATTCCACCGGGATTAATCCGCCCGGAAGCGGAGGAGGAGCCGGTTAGGGAGGGCATCCTTTTCATTCCAGGACCAGGCGGGCTCGGACATGGTGCTCTTCAGGACTTTCAGGGAGAGCTCGTCTCCCTTCTCCAGGATATCCAGGGCCGGAGCGGCATACCGGACCGTCATTTCCACAGAACAGTCCTCTTCCGAATACTCAATGGACGTGTCAATTCCGGAATCCTTCACCACAGGGAGCAGAAGCTGCTGAATGATTTCCTCATAAGCCAGGCGCAGCTGCTGGGTCAGCTTCCAGGGAAGGCGGTTTTTGATACAGTATTTCTCTATTTCACCCTCCAGCGCCAGGAAATCATAATCCCGGCCTGAAATGCGCAGGTCCAGCGCTTTGAGTCGGCGGACAAAGCGGCGGGTGCTTTCATTCTGCGGATTGTCAAAAATCTGCTCTGGCGTTCCGTCCTCGCAGATGCCCCCTTCATCCATGAAGAAAACCCGGTTGCTGATGCTACGTGCGAACTTCATTTCATGGGTCACAATCATCAGTGTTTTGCCGGTTTTCGAGAGGTCACGGATGACAGACTGGACTTCGCCGACCATGGTGGGATCCAGGGCGCTGGTAGGCTCGTCGAAAAGAATGATATCCGGATCCATCGCCAGGGTGCGGGCAATGGCAATCCGCTGCTTCTGGCCGCCGGAAAGCTCATCCGGATAGTTGAGGACCTTCTCCGCAAGACCGACCATATGCAGAAGACGTATGCCCTCAT
>CAMJTZ010000104.1 GCA_946408865.1 uncultured Clostridia bacterium | reverse complement strand
GGTACGATACCTCAGATCCCGGTTTCGCAGACTATGCGAAGCAGTTTGCCCTGCAGTATCTGTATGAGGAAGCGCTCCTCCTCAACAAAGCGAAGGAGCTGGGGATGGATACCCTCACCGACGAGGAAAAGGCCTCCATCGCCCAGAAGGCTTCCGAGGAATTCGAGGAAGAAGTGCAGTACTACCTGGAAAACTATTTCAAGATTACGGACGAATCCTCCCAGGAGGACAAGGATAACGCCCGCGCGCAGCTGCTGGCCCTCTTTGAGTCGGACGGATATACGCTGGAGGCTGCCATTCAGCAGGCGGAACAGCAGGAAATCTTAAACCATGTAAGAGCTTCCGCCACAAAGGGCGTCGAGGCTTCTGAACAGGAAATCATCGATTATTTCAACACCCTCGTCGAAGCGGATAAGGAAGCATCCGAGAAGGATCCGGCTGAATATGTCCAGAACCGTGAAATGTACGAACAGTACAGCGCGTACTATCCGGGTTATTTCTCCCCTTCCTACTACATTCCGGCCAACTACCGCGGCATTCTGCATATCCTTCTCAAACCGGAAGACACGCTTCTGGAAAACTGGAAGGGTCTGTCCGCCCGTCTGGAAGAGAACAGCAGTGAAGAAGAGTCCACCGCCGGAACTGATCCTGAGACTGCGGCTGCCCCTGACGGAACGGATGCCGAAGCCACAGCAGCCCCTGAAGCAACAGAAGAACCCGTCACCGCAGAAATGGTGGAAGCTGCACGCCAGGCCATTCTGGACAGCCTGAAGGTCAAAATCGACGATATCCAGGCGCGTCTGGCCAAAGGTGAATCCTTCGAGTCCCTGATCGCCGAGTACGGGGAAGATCCCGGCATGGAGGATGCGGAAACCCTGAAGAACGGCTATATCATTCATCCTGAAAGCATTATCTACGCAGCGCCTTTCACCAAAGCCGCGGCCGCCCTGGAAAAAGTAGGTGACATCAGCGAGCCGGTCCTTACGGATTTCGGCGTTCATATCCTTTACTATCTTCGGGATATTGAACCGGGCCCGGTGGAACTGACGGATGCCATGAAAGCCGAACTGAAGTCCGCGCTCGACACCGCGCTGCAGGATGAAGCCTACGACATGGCGCTGGGCAACTGGACCAAAGAGGCTGAAGATGCCGGAGCCGTCATCTGGACGGAAGCCGGCAATGCCTGGATTTCTCCGGAAGAAGCCGACGGAGCTGAGGATGCTGAAACCGTCCCGGAGACGGAAGCTGCGCCCATTCCGCAGGAATAAGTCTGTAACCAAATTCAAAACCCGCTGCAATTGCTGCAGCGGGTTTTGAATTTGGTTTTTGTATCAGTAGGCTTCCTCGCCCCGGCTCCGGGCTTTTGCCCGCAGGGAATGATCCAGCTGGCGCTTGCGCATCCGCAGATGCTCCGGCGTAATCTCCAGCAGCTCATCGTCGTCAATAAACTCGAGGCATTCCTCCAGCGTCAGGGGATGCACGGAAATCAGGCGCATCGCATCTTCCGAAGCAGAAGCATTCCGCATGTTCGTCACGTGCTTCGCCTTGCATACGTTCACAACCAGGTCGCCCGGCCGCGCGTTCTGGCCGCAGATCTGGCCCATGTAGACGTTTTCGCCTGCGCCGATAAACAGCGTGCCCCGTTCCTGGGAATAGAACAGGCCGTAGCTCGTCGTTACCCCGGTTTCAAAGCAGATCAGAGCGCCTGCGTTCCGGTGCGGAATATCACCTTTCACGGGCTCATAGCGTTCAAACACAGAGCTCATAATTCCCTCGCCCCGTGTATCCGTCATAAATTCACTCCGGTATCCGAAGAGACCGCGGGACGGCACCAGGAACTCCAGGCGTACCCGGTCGGTACCGCTCATATGCTCCAGTGTTCCGCGCCGCCGGCCGATCTTTTCGATCACCGCGCCGGCCGAAGCCTGCGGAGTATCCACGATCAGCCGCTCCACCGGCTCGCATTTCACGCCGTCGATCTCCTTGTAGATGACCCGGGGCTTGCTCACGGCAAACTCGTATCCCTGCCGGCGCATATTCTCGATCAGAATGGACAGGTGCAGTTCTCCGCGCCCGCACACCTCGAAGGAGTCCGTCGTTTCCGTGTCGTTGACGCGCAGGGAAACGTCCGTCTGCAGTTCCCGCATCAGGCGCGCCCGCAGGTGGCGGCTCGTCACATACTGCCCTTCCCGGCCCGCGAACGGGCTGTCGTTTACGGAGAAAGTCATCGTCACCGTCGGCTCGGAAATTTTGACAAACGGCAGACCTTCCACCTTTGCCGGATCGCATACCGTATCGCCGATGGAGATGTCCTCCGCGCCGTAGAGCGCGACGATATCCCCCATGCCCACTTCCGAGGCGTTGACCCGTTTCAGTCCGTCATACTGGAACAGTCCGCCCAGCCGCCAGACCGGGCTGGTCGCGCCGGTTTCGAGGTTCGTATGCACGACATTCATGCCTTCGGTGAACTTTCCGCGCACCACGCGGCCCACGCCGATCCGGCCCACATATTCGCTGTAATCGATGGTGGAAATCAGCACCTGCGCCGGTCCCTCCGCATCGCCTTCCGGCGCCGGGATGTACTGCAGAATCGCGTCAAACAGCGGCTGCAGATCTGTTCCGGGCTGCGCCAGGTCCAGCGTTGCCGTTCCCTTCCGGGCAGACACGTAAAGGATCGGATTCTCAATCGTGCTTTCATCCGCCTCCAGGTCGATCAGCAGATCCAGGATCTCGTTGACCACCTCGTCGCAACGCGCGTCCGGCCGGTCCACCTTGTTGATCACAATCAGAACCTTCAGCTTCAGCTCCAGTGCTTTTTTCAGCACGAAGCGTGTCTGGGGCATCGGCCCTTCAAAGCTGTCCACCAGCAGAAGCACGCCGTCCACCATCTTCAGCACGCGCTCCACTTCCCCGCCGAAATCAGCGTGGCCGGGCGTGTCCACGATGTTGATCTTGTGTCCTCTGTAATGCACAGCGGTATTCTTGCTCAGGATCGTAATGCCGCGCTCCCGCTCCAGATCGTTGGAGTCCATCACGCGGTCCACTGTCTGCTGATTCTCACGGTAGACGCCGCCCTGCTTGAGCATCTGGTCCACCAGCGTGGTCTTTCCATGGTCCACGTGGGCAATAATCGCAATATTCCTGATATCTTCTCTTACCATAATGCACCTTCCATACTGACCGCTGATCAGATTTATCTCTCCGCGGTCTCCTTGAGCTCCAGCCCTTCGTTGTTCTCGCAGGCCAGGCGGATGCTCCACTCATTTTCAAACAGCAGTACATCCCGTCCGTGGCTGTCCTTCGCCCGCCCGGACGTTGACGTCAGTTTCAGATCTTCGACGGGCTTTGGCGTCTTTGATACCCAGCGTACGTGCCGGAAGGGCATCCCTTCCATCACAATCTCCGTCTGGTATTCTGTCCGGAGCCGGTGTTCCAGCACTTCAAACTGCAGCACGCCGACCACGCCGACCATAAACTCCTCCCGCCCGGTTTCCGTGCGGATAAAAGTCTGGATCGCGCCTTCCTCCGCCAGTTGGCTGATACCCTTCTGGAACTGTTTGCGCTTCATGCTGTCCAGCGGGCGCACCCGGTTGAAAAACTCCGGCGCAAATACGGGAATATTGGCGTAATGCAGCTTCGGCCCGGTGCTCAGCGTATCTCCCAGCCGGTATATTCCGGGATCAAACAGGCCGATAATATCTCCGGCCCAGGCCTCCTCCACCGCTTCCCGCTCATCTGCCATGAACTGCTGTGGCTGCTTCAGCGCCACGTTTTTGTTCGTCCCGCTGTGCCATACTTCCATGCCTTTCTCAAAGGCGCCGCTGACAATCCGCATGAAGGCCAGCCGGTCCCGGTGAGCCGGATTCATATTGGCCTGGATCTTGAAGATGAATCCGGAAAAATACGGTTCCTCCGGTGTCACCATGCCCTGGTCGCTTTCCCGCGGCAGGGGCGGCGGTGTAAAGCTCAGGAACCGGTCCAGGAAAGGTTCCACGCCGAAATTTGTCACGGCAGAGCCGAAGAACATGGGCGTCAGTTCGCCGCTGCGGACCTTTTCCAGGTCAAACTCATCCCCGGCTTCATCCAGCAGTTCAATTTCTTCGTGCAGCCGGTCCCGGTAATGCTTTTCGAGCACTTTTTCCAGTTCCGGATCGTCAATTCCGACGTCCGTCTTCTCCACCATGGTTTTTCCATGATCGCCGCCGGTATAAAGCTCCACCGTTTTCGTGTCCCGGTGATAAACGCCCTGGAAATCGCCGTCCACACCGATCGGCCAGTTGATCGGGCAGGAGCGGATGCCCAGCACCTGCTCCAGTTCCTCCATCAGGGAGAAGGGATCCTTGGCGGCCCGGTCCATCTTGTTCACAAAGGTAAAGATCGGTATGTTCCGCATCCGGCAGACTTTAAACAGCTTGATCGTCTGGGCTTCCACGCCCTTGGCGGCATCCAGCAGCATGACCGCGGCGTCCGCCGCAACCAGCACCCGGTAGGTATCCTCGGAGAAGTCCTGGTGCCCCGGAGTATCCAGAATATTGATCCTGTATCCGTCATATACAAACTGCATCGCGGAACTCGTCACGGAGATGCCGCGCTGCTTCTCGATTTCCATCCAGTCGGAAGTGGCGTGCTTGTCCGTCTTCCGGGCTTTGACGCTGCCCGCGCTGCGGATTGCGCCGCCGTACAGCAGCAGCTTCTCCGTCAGGGTGGTCTTTCCGGCGTCAGGGTGGGAAATGATGGCGAAGGTACGCCGCTTCTCCACCTGCTCATGGAGCAGATTCCGGAATTCCGGTGTATCGTTGGCTGGCAGCATATCATCCCTCCGTCATTCATTCGTTCGTCCGTTCATGCATCCATGAAAACAAACAGTGTATTTTATATCGCAACCCTTTGTGTTGTCAAGGTTTTTGGGTTCCCTGCCATTCTCCGCGGGCATGAAAAAGGAACCGCCGTCTCCGGTGGTTCCGTATGATCGTTTCACGCCTTTATTTGTGATACAGTTTATGGCTCTGGTAGCTCGGATCACAGGTCAGGTTCAGTCCCAGTCTGCGGAACGTGTTGTCGTCCACTGCAGGCAAAATAACCGTGGAATGCGCTTCGCAGTTTTTCAGCAGCGGCAGCATGCTCAGCGCCTTCGCCGCGTTCGGATCGGAAGCGGCGGAAACAGAAAGCGCCACCAGCACCTCGTCGGAATGCAGCCGCGGATTGTGATTGCCCAGGTACCTGCACTTCAGTTCCTGCACCGGCTCGATAACTTCCGGCGGAATCAGGTGCACACTCTTGGGAATGTTCCCCAGCCGCTTCAGTGCGTTCAGGATCACTGCTGCAGACGGCCCCAGCAGGTCGGTCGTTTTGCCGGTGATGATTTCGCCTTCCGGCAGTTCGATCGCCAGCGCGGGGTTTTCGGTTTCTTCCGCGCGTTCTCTTGCCGCGGCAATCACCGGGCGGATGGAATCATCCAGGTTCAGATGCTTCATCAGCAGAAGAATTTTCTCCGCTTCCTCCTTCGCCGCGTGTCCCTGCAGGAAAGAGCATCTCGCCGTATAGTACCGGCGGAGAATCTCCATCTCGGCAGCTTTGCGGCAGACAAGGTCATCCGTGATGCACATACCCACCATGTTCACGCCCATATCCGTTGGGCTCTTGTACGGCGATTTGCCCCATACATGCTCAAACAGCGCGTTCAGCACGGGGAAAATCTCAATGTCGCGGTTGTAGTTGACCGTTGTCTCGCCGTATGCTTCCAGATGATACGGGTCGATCATGTTCACATCGCTCAGATCTGCCGTAGCGGCTTCATAGGCTACGTTGACCGGGTGTTTCAGCGGAAGGTTCCAGATCGGGAAGGTTTCGAACTTCGCATATCCGGCCTTGATCCCCCGGCGGTTTTCCTGATACAGCTGGCTCAGGCAGGTCGCCATCTTTCCGCTGCCGGGGCCGGGCGCGGTCACCAGCACCAGCGGGCGCGTCGTTTCGACATAATCGTTCTTGCCGAATCCCTCGTCGCTCACGATGTGATCGATATCCGTCGGATATCCGGCGATCGGATAATGCCGGTAGGTCCGGATCTCCAGCGAATTCAGCCGCTGCTCGAAGGCAATGGCCGCCGGCTGGTTTGCCCAGCGGGTCAGTACCACGGATCCGACATACAGTCCGATTCCGCGGAATGCGTCAATCAGG
Source organism: uncultured Clostridia bacterium (assembly GCA_946408865.1). The sequence continues at coordinate 534 of CAMJTZ010000104.1, read as the reverse complement.
CGCAGAGCGTCCAGGTCATACGTGATTCCCAGATCGCCGCGCACCTTGCTCTTCTCTATATCGTCCGCGTTGATGACGATGATGATCTCTTCCCTGTCCTTCAGCTTCAGGAGCATCTGTACCTTGCTGTCCGGCTGGAATCCGGGAAGTACGCGGCTGGCATGAAAATCGTCAAACAATTTGCCGCCGAGCTCCAGGTAGAGTTTTCCGCCGAATTCATCAATCCGCTGGATAATCCGCTCGGACTGCATCCGCGTGTACCGATTGTGGTCAAAACCGATTTTCATCCCCGCACCTCCGGAAAAAATTCAGGATAGGATCACAGTAAATAACAGATCTATTTTACGCTTGCCCTCCGGCAGGGTCAATGCCCAATCCGGCCGATTCCGCCGGAAAAACCCGAAGATACGAAAAAAAACCGGCTTGCAATTCCCCCGGAAAGACGATATACTAACCCTTGCCGTGTGCGCGATGAAGATTGGGTCCCGTGCGATCTTTCGGTGTGAACCCTGTCAGGTCCTGACGGAAGCAGCA
>CAMJTZ010000103.1 GCA_946408865.1 uncultured Clostridia bacterium | reverse complement strand
TATCCTGCGGCAGATGGGCAAGTTCAAACCCAGCCAGGAACTGAACTGCGGCAGCTGTGGATATGAAACCTGCCGGGAGAAGGCTATCGCGATCTACCAGGGCAAGGCGGACGTTTCCATGTGCCTGCCGTACCTGATGGAAAAGGCGGAGAACGTTAACGACACCATCGCCCGGAACAGCCCGAACGGCATCATCATGCTGAACGACCAGCTGGAGGTTCAGCAGATCAACCCGTCGGCGCTGAAGATCCTGAATCTGCAGTCGGACAAAGCGGTGCTCGGGGACCAGGTGGTACGCATCCTGGATCCGGCGCCCTTCATGCAGGTGAAAACCACGGGCCGGGGCATTTTCCACCAACGGACGTACCTGGCGGAATACGGATGTACGATCCAGCAGACCATCGTGCCCGCCGAGGAAGGACGGATGCTGCTGTGCATCATGCGGGACGTCAGCGAGGAAGAGGAAGCCCGGCAGCAGCGGGAGGAGATCAGCCGCCAGACGGTCGAAGTGGCCGACAAGGTGGTCGACAAGCAGATGCGTATCGTACAGGAAATCGCGAGCCTGCTGGGAGAGACTGCAGCGGAAACCAAAATCGCCCTGTCCAAGCTGAAGGAGTCCATTACGAATGAATGAATTAACCTGTGACATCGGCTACAAGAGCATCAATCACGCGGGGGAACAGCTCTGCGGCGACCATGTCGAAGTGGTCGAGCAGGACGACGGTTCCACCGTTATCGTGCTGGCGGACGGGCTCGGAAGCGGCGTGAAGGCCAGCATCCTGTCCACGCTGACGAGCAAGATCATCTCCACCATGCTGGCCGCGGGACTCTCCATCGAGGAGTGTGTCGAGACCATCGCCGCCACGCTGCCGGTATGCTCCGTGCGCGGAGTGGCTTATTCCACCTTCACCATCATCCGGCTGATCCGGAACCATACGGCGGAACTGATCCAGTACGACAACCCGCAGGTTATCGTGCTGCGCAACGGCGACAACTGGGAATACCCCCGGACAGAGACGACCATCGGCGGGAAGCAGATTTTCCGCTCGCTGATCCGGCTGCAGGAGGACGACGTATTTATCGCCATGAGCGACGGATGCCCCCACGCCGGGATCGGCATGGCCTACAATTTCGGATGGAAACGGGAAGACATCATCAAGTTTATGGAGGCCATGAGCCTGTGCGGATACACGGCGAAAAATCTTTCCACGCTGCTGGTTGACGAATGCAACAAGCTTTACGGCGGGGAACCCGGGGACGACGCCACCGCCTGCGTGGTGCGGGTTCGCAGGCGGGTGCCGATGAACATGCTCTTCGGTCCGCCGAGCAACCGGGACGACGGCGACCGGATGATGAGCCTTTTCTTCGCCAAGGAAGGGAAGCACATCATCTGCGGCGGGACCACCTCCTCCATCGCTGCGAAATGGCTGAACAAACCCCTGCGGCCTTCACTGAGCTTTGAGGGCGACATTCCGCCGATCGCGCAGCTCGAGGGCGTCGACCTGGTGACGGAAGGCGTGATCACGGTGAACCGCGTCGTCGAATACGCCAAGGACTATATCGGCGAGAACCGGCGGTACGAAGCATGGAGCAACGGAAAAGACGGGGCGTCCCTGATCAGCCGGTTGCTGTTTGAGGAGGCCACCGATATCAACTTCTACGTGGGCAGGGCCATCAACCCGGCGCACCAGAACCCCGACCTGCCGATCAACTTCAACATCAAGATGAACCTGGTGCAGGAGTTGTCGGAAGCACTGAAAAAGATGGGGAAGCGCATCAAGGTCAGTTATTTTTAAGGAGTAACTATGCAGAAATTTGACACGAAGGTTCAGTATCTGAAATACAAGGTGCTGCGCGAGGTTGCGCGCCGGGCCTGGAACGATACGCTGCTCGAAACCGTGATGGATATTCCGAAGGCCATCGTGCCGGGAAAGGTGCCGACGATGCGCTGCGTATACAAGGAACGGGCGATCCTCGGCGAGCGGGTGAAGCTGGCCATGGGCGGCGGGGACAGCAGCAACATCATCCAGGTGATCGACATCGCCTGCGACGACTGCCCCGCTGTGGGCTACCAGGTGAACGACTCCTGCCGGGGCTGCCTGGCGCACCGGTGCGAAAGCGCATGCAAGCGGGGAGCAATTTCCTTTGACCATCACCACGAGGCACATATCGACAAGACGAAGTGCGTCGAATGCGGGCAGTGCGCCAAAGTGTGCCCCTACAGCGCGATTGTCAACCGGAAGCGTCCCTGCCAGAACGCCTGCAAAATCAAGGCAATCTCCATCAACGACGACAACGCAGCCTGTATCGACGACGAGAAATGCATCCAGTGCGGCGCGTGCGTGTATCAGTGCCCCTTCGGCGCGATCTCCGACCGCTCCTTCATCATCAATGTAATCGACATGCTGAAGAAGAGCGAGGGAAACAGCCGCTACAAGGTATACGCCATGGTCGCGCCTGCCATTGGCAGCCAGCTGAACTACGCGAAGCTGGGCCAGGTTATTTCCGGGATCAAGGAGCTGGGTTTCCATACGGTGGTCGAGGCGGCGCTGGGCGCGGACATGGTCGCCCAGGCGGAATCGAAGGAACTGACCGAGCGCGGGTTCCTGACTTCCTCCTGCTGCCCGGCTTTCGTGCGGTACGTAAAGACGGCGTTCCCGGCACTGGTGCCCTATATCTCAAGCAATCTGTCGCCCATGGCGACGCTGGCGCGCTACATCAAGGAGCATGACGACGGCGCGAAGATCGTTTTCATCGGGCCGTGCACCGCGAAAAAGGCGGAGGCGCAGCTCGAGGACGTGAAGCCTTACGTGGACGCGGTCATCACCTTTGAGGAACTTCAGGCGCTGCTGGACAGCCGTGACATCGACATTACAGCGCTGCCGGAGGATCTCCTCGACAACGCCAGCTATTTCGGCCGGATTTTCGCCCGCAGCGGCGGCCTGAGCGACGCGGTGGCCGAGGGACTGAAGGAGCAGAAGCTGGACGAATTCCAGCTGAAGGCCTGCACCTGCGACGGCATCGAGGAATGCCGCATGGCGCTGCTGAAAAAGAGCAAGAACGTGCTGGACGCCAACTTCATTGAAGGCATGGCCTGCGTGAACGGCTGCATCGGCGGCGCGGGAAACCTGACCCACGGGGAAAAGAACAAGGCGGCGGTGGACAGCTACGGCCGGGAAGCCCTGGAGAAAACCATCCTGGACGCCATTGCCCCGCTGAAATAAAACCGGGCGAACCCATCAAAAAAACGGAACTTCTTCGGAAGTTCCGTTTTTTTGAATGCGCCGGTCAGGTGGACAGCAGGGTGCAGAGCAGGCGGTTGGGCAGTTCGTCCCCTTCCTGCCAGGAATATTCGGTCCGGACCGTGGCGCCCTCCACCACGGACAGCGGCAGCCGGTCGCCGTCTTCGCGGAGATCCAGGCGGGGGCCGCTGTAGCGGAACTCCCATTCCGCCAGGCCGGTTTCCTCCGCGTATTCCGCGGCGGCGTAAATCTTCGGCGGATTCAGCGTGGGCAGGAGCAGGTGCTCCACCGTTTCCTCAAAGACCAGCTGAATACGGGCCGACATTTTCAGCGGGATGCGGTTTCTTTCACAGTAGCGGCGGATCTGCTCCGCCATGTCCACAAAGTCGTAATTCCGGCTTTCGATCTTCAGTTCCAGCACCTTCAGCCGCCGGATAAAGCGCCGGGTGTTTTCCCGGCGGGGATGTCCGAAAATCTCCTCCGGGGTTCCTTCCTCGTAGATTCCGCCTTCGTCCATGTAGAAGACGCGGTTGCTGATGCTGCGGGCGAAGTTCATTTCGTGGGTAACGACGAGCATGGTTTTTCCGGATTTGGCCAGGTCCCGGATGACGGACTCCACCTCGCCCACCATGGTGGGGTCCAGGGCGCTGGTGGGCTCGTCAAACAGGAGGATTTCCGGATCCATGGCCAGGGCCCGGGCGATGGCGATCCGCTGCTTCTGGCCGCCGGACAGCTCATCCGGCCAGCTCATGGCCTTTTCCGCCAGGCCCACCAGGCGGAGCAGCTCCATGCCCCGGTCGTAGGCTTCCTGGCGGCCGGTGCCCAGCAGGTCCATGGGGGAGAGCATGATGTTTTCGATCACGTTCAGGTGGCCGAAAAGGTTGAAGCCCTGGAAGACCATGCCCATGCGCCGACGGACCCGGCAGAGGTCGCACTGCGGGGACGTGATTTCCGTGTCATCCAGCCAGATCCGGCCGGCGGTGGGCTTTTCCAGCTGGTTGATGCAGCGCAGCAGGGTGCTTTTGCCCGTGCCGGAGGGACCGATGACGGAGATGACGTCCCCGTCGTGGATTTCCGCGCTGACGTCCGAGAGGGGGGTCGTGCCGGGGTATTCCTTGCGAAGATGCTCAATTTTAATCATGGGTATTCACCCCTTTCAGGAGCCGGCTGTGCCTGCGCTTCCGGGGATTGGTGCGGATGCGGATCCGGCTGACGGCAAAGCCGAACAGGCCTTCCAGCAGGAAGTAGATGACCGTAACGGCGATCAGCGGGAAAAAGGCCTCATAGGTACGGCTGCGGACGATATCGCCCATGCGGGTCAGATCCAGCACGGCGATGTAGCCGACGATGGCCGTGGTTTTGATCAGGCTGATGATTTCCGACTGATAGGCGGGCAGGATATGGGGAACAGCCTGGGGCAGGATAATGCGGAAGAAGGTATGCCGGTCCGAATGGCCCAGGGCGCAGGCCGCCTCGTACTGTCCCCGGTCCACGGTGCCCACGCCCATTTTCAGGAGCCCGAACACGGTGGTGCCGAAGGTGAGGGTGAAGCCGATGACCGCCACGGCGAGGCCGCTGATTCCGATGCTGCCGAAAACCACATAGTACAGGACCATCAGCAGCACCACCATGGGGGTACCCTGCACCAGCCACATGACGAAACCGGAAACCGCGCCGGCCACGGGATTGCCCCTGCGGCAGGCCATGAATACCAGGAAGCCCAGGACCGTGCCGAAGAGAATGGAAAGCAGCGTGATCAGCAGGGTGTTTCCGATTCCCTCCAGGAACAGCTTCCAGCGGCCTTCCCGGATGAAGGTTTTATTGAAACTGGCCTGGATGTCCTGCCAGAAGGAGAGGCCTTTCCGGTCAATGATGCCGCCGGGGGCGGAACGGTTTTCCGTCAGCACCGCCAGCACCGTGCCGCCGGTATAGACCGGGTCCGAGAAGGCCACGCTTTCCGCCCGCTCCGGCGTGATGGAAATACCGGCCGCCGCCAGGTCGCACTTGGCGGTCTGCACCGCGGGCAGGACTCCGTCAAAGTTCATATCCACGATTTCCATGCCGTAGCCCCGGGATTCGCAGAACATGGCGATGAGATCCATATCGTAACCCACGACCTTGCCGTTGCGCATAAACTCAAAGGGGGCGTAGCCCGATTCCGTGGCCACCCGGATAACCCCTTTTTTGGCGGGAAGGGAGGCCGGATCCGTCATGGTCTGGTTTTTTTCCTCCTCGGTGAACCATTTGATGGCCAGGTTCTGCAGCGCGTCTTTGGGAAGACCGGAAAGAAATTCGTTGAACTCCGCCCGGAGCGCGTATCCCGCTTCGCTTTTTGCGAACACCATGCCGAAGGTGTATTCCTCCAGATATTCCGGCAGGTAGGTGATCCGGTTGTTTTCAATTTCCATCAGCTGGGCCACGGGCTCATCCACCACGAAGGCTTCCACCTTATGGCCCGTGAGGGCCGCCACCAGGTCTGCCTTGGTGTTGTAAAACTCCACCGTGGCATCCGGCAGCCTTTTTTGCACCATATCGGCAAAGCTGGAGCCGGTCTGTACCCCGACTTTTTTTCCGTTCAGGTCCTCCAGACGGGAATAGGCTCCTTTTTCCGCCGGGACGGAAGCCTCGGCGGGACCGGCGGCCGGAGCCAGCAGGACCAGCAGCGCCGCCAGAAAGGCGCAGAAGAGTGATTTCATACAGCAGGATTTCCCTTCATTGTACTTCGCGCCGACAGGGCACGGTTTTTTTCTTTATTATAGTGGAGAAACTGCGGGATTGCAATGCGGGAACACGAAAAACCCCGGCAGGCTTTCCGGGGAGCCTGCCGGGGCTTCGGGGCTTTGGCCCGGCCGTTATTTTACGGCCTCGCCGTTGATATACAGGGTATAACCGTTCAGGTTGACGTTTGCCAGGTCGCCGGTGAAGGCGGACACGGAGCTGTCACCGGTGAGGGTCCAGGAGGAGTTTTCATCCAGGGAGACCGACACGGAGGAGACGCTGTCGCAGAGGATGGCGCCGGTGATGTCCTGGTTTTTCAGGTTCAGGGTGACGCTGCCGCCGTTGGCACCGGAGCGGCCCCAGGAATCCGCGGAGGCATCCAGGAAAACGGTGCTGTCAGCGGCACAGGTGAAGTCCACATTTTCCAGGGTGATGGTGGTGGCGGTATTGGTCGCATGGAACATGGCGCCGGTGAGGGCGGTCATGGAGCCGCCGGTCATGGTGAAGAAGGACGCGCCTTCGCTGGCATCCCCGGACATGGACTGATAAATCAGCACATTGGTGTTCACGGTGGACTGGCCGTTGAGCTTCGTGTTGCTGCCGGTGATTTCCACATTGCGGAGGGTGACGCTGTTGCCGCCTTCAATCATCACCGCTTCCGAGGCGGAGGCGCTGAGCACGGCATCCGAGACGGTGATGTCTGCGGTGGAATGCATCCAGTGCGGCGCGTGCGTGTATCAGTGCCCCTTCGGCGCGATCTCCGA
>CAMJTZ010000102.1 GCA_946408865.1 uncultured Clostridia bacterium | reverse complement strand
GCTCCGTCAACGCTTTTTCGTTCAGGTCGGCTCCGATCACGCACAGGCGGCCGGTATAGTCGGCGCTGCCGTCGCGCATGTCAATCTCGCCGGGGACATAGTCGAACTGGAACCACTCTCCGGCTGCGTTCTGCAGGATGCCCTTGGCACGGAGGATCCGGCCGTATTCCTCTTCGTCGGACAGCTTTCCAAGAATGGAACGGATTTCATCCTTTTCGTAACGCTGCGCGGTTTCCAGACCGATGTTGCCGAAGACTTCGTCCGCATCGTGTTCGCCTTCGCCGTGGTGATGATGGTGATGATGTTCATGACCGTGATCATGATCATGATGATGCTCATGCTCCCCGTGATCATGATGGTGATGATGTTCATCTTCATCATCGTCATCGTCATCGTCATCGTCATGATGATGGCCATGCTCCCCGTGATCATGATGGTGATGGTGTTCGTGTTCGTCGTCATCGTCATCATCGTCATCATCGTCATCATCTTCGAGCGGGGCAAAATACAGGGGCTTGCCGTTCTCGATGACGTCGAGGATGAAATCCGGCTCCATGTCATCCCAGGGAGTGGTGATGATACGGGCGTCCGGATGGGCTTCTGCGATCAGCTGGCGGCTTTTTTCCACGCGGTCGGCGTCCAGCAGCTGGGTACGGCTGAAGATCACGGTGGAGGCGCTCTTTACCTGGTCCAGAAAGAATTCGCCGAAATTCTTCATATACATCCGGCATTTGCCGGCGTCCACCACCGTGGCGCTCCCGCCGATTTCGATGTCCGGATGACGGGTTTTTGCTTTTTCCACAGCGGAGAGAATCTCGCTCAGCTTGCCCACGCCGGTGGGCTCCACGAGGATCCGGTCGGGATGATAAGTATCGATCAGCTGGTCCACCGCGGCCTGGAAATCCCCGGCCAGGGTGCAGCAGATGCAGCCGGCGTTCAGTTCGGTTACAGTAATGCCGGCATCCTTCATGAAGCCGCCGTCAATCCCGATCTCGCCGTATTCATTCTCCAGCAGAACAACTTTTTCGCTGCGGAGACTGCCGGTCAGCAATTTTTTGATCAGCGTGGTTTTTCCCGCGCCGAGGAACCCGGAGATAACATTGATTTTTACCATGGTACATTCCTTCTTCCTGCCGGCACACTGCCGACGTTCCTCTATATAACGCACTCGCAGGATCCTGTCAACAGGTTCCGGAGAAAAATAACGGATTATTTACGGCTTTCACAAAAAACATCTGGCAATCAGTCTTCTTCCTCTTCCAGAAACACATTCCGGGCGTTGCGGTTTGTATCCAGCACATAATGAACGATGGCCAGTTTTGAATTTTCAATGTGCCGGAGCATCAGGCGTGAAGCCTGCTCCCATTCACCCCGGATGCAGTTCGCGGCGATTTCGTAATGCTCTTCCTGGGCAATCTCATCCCGGGGTCCGTTAATGGTCAGCACGCGATAGCGAAGAACCTGGTCCGCAATCATCGCGTAAACGGTCCGAAAATATCGGTTGTTGGAGGCGGTGATAAACATCTGGTGGAATTCATCATCCACCCGGTAGAGCTCCTCTGTGGGCAGGTTTTTCTCACGGAATTTCTGCGTATAGCGCGCATACACTTCATCCGGAATCCGGTTGCCGTATTTCAGGACGGCGGCAGGCTCGAGCAGACAGCGGACTTCAAAAAGTTCCTTGATACTGTTCATGGATACCCTGTTTACACGGATGCCCTTTTTGGGTTTGATGGATACAAGATGTTCCTGCTCCAGGCGGGAAACAGCGTCACGCACCGGTGTGCGGGACGCATTCAGCATTTCACAGAGCATGTCTTCCGTAAGGGTGGAACCGGGAAGAATTTCACAGGAAACGATTTTCTGCTTCAGTGTTTCATAGGCGACCTGCTTGAGGCTTTTGGAGAGATTCGTTTCGTTTTCAGACATACACATACGTCCCTTCATATGATGATACACAGACAGGGAAATTATAAAAGATGTATACAACAAAAGTCAATACGGGTCAAAATATGTTAACAAATATATAACAAATTGATAGAAGGAGGGATGTTGACACATGAAATAGTTCTGTTGTATACTTCATGTAAACGGTCTGAATAATCTGAGAGGAAAATCAGGAGGGTGTTCGGATGAAACAGCTGAATTACAAGGTTCTGGAAGAATCAGGATACGATGGATACGTTCTGAAGGAAGGGAAGGAAAAAATCCTTCAGTTCGGCGAGGGAAATTTTCTCCGCGCATTTGTGGACGATTTTTTTGACCTGGCGAACGAACGGGTTGGATACAATGGTAAGGTCATACTGGTTCAGCCGATCGCCCAGGGACTGACGGAACTGATCAACCAGCAGGAAGGCCTCTACACCCTCTATCTTCGCGGCAGCGAAAACGGCCGAAAGGTGGATGAAAAGCGGGTGATCAGCTGTGTGAGCCGCTGCGTGAATCCCTACGGCGAGTGGGACAAGGTGCTGGAAGCGGCCCGCAGCGAGGATCTGGAAATTGTGGTCAGCAATACAACGGAAGCCGGTATCGTCCATGAATCCGAAAGCCGTTTTGACCAGAATCCGCCGGTCAGCTTCCCTGCCAAACTGACCCGGGTGCTGTACGAACGCTGGAAAGCCGGGCAGAAGGGACTGATTATTCTCAGCTGCGAGCTGATTGACAATAACGGCCGGGAGCTGCTCCGCTGCGTCAACGCGTATATCTCCGACTGGAAACTGGAGGAAGATTTCCGCAGCTGGGTGAATGAAGAAAACATTTTTTGCTCCACGCTGGTTGACCGGATCGTTCCCGGACGGATCCGTGATCCCGAGGAAGTCCGGGCGCTGGCTGAAAAGAACGGGTACGACGATCCGCTGACAGATGTGGGCGAAGTATTCGGAATCTGGGTTATTGAAGGGCCGGACGGTCTGGAAGACCGGCTTCCTTTCAAAAAAGCGGGCGTACCGGTTATTGTGGTGCCGGATGTAACGCCGTATAAAAAACGGAAGGTACGGATCCTGAACGGCGCGCACACGGGATTTGTCCTGGGGGCATATCTGGCCGGATTTGATATTGTCCGGGACTGTATGCATGATGATACCATCTGCGGCTTTATGAACAAAATGCTCTATGAAGAAGTGATTCCCACGCTTCCGCTGGACAAAAAGGATCTGGAGGAATTTGCCCGGGCAGTGCAGGACCGGTTCAACAATCCTTTTGTGAACCATGAACTGATGAGCATCAGCCTGAATTCCACTTCCAAGTGGCGGGCGAGGAATATGCCTTCCTTCCTTGAATATGTTGAAGCGAAGAAGGAACTTCCGCCCTGCCTGACAGCCAGCCTCGCCGCGTATATCGCGTTTTACTCCAGCAACGTGCAGGAGCTGAACGACAAGGGCCTGGTTTGCCGCAGGGCAAAGGGAAACGAGTACACGGTGAGCGATGACCGGGACGTGCTTGAATTTTACTGGGCGCACCGGGAGGATCCGGAGGAGAAACTGGTGCATGCTGTTCTGACAAACGAAAGCATGTGGGGACAGGACCTGACGGCCGTTGAAGGACTGGAGAAAGCTGTAACGGAAGGATTGAAGACCATCCGGCGGGACGGCGCGGCGGCCCTGTTCCGCAGCTGCCTCTGAGAACGGAGGACGAAGGGATGAACGACCTGATTCGTATTGCGCCGCAGGACATGGCGGCGGTGGCCCTCCGGCCGCTGAAGACCGGGGAAACCGTAAGCTACGGCAGCGGAACTGTTACCCTGAAAGAGGATATTTCCATGGGGCATAAAGTAGCTCTGCGGGATATCCGCAAAGGGGAGGCAGTGATCAAATACGGATTTCCCATCGGTGAAGCTGTTGCGGATATTCCGGAAGGGACTCACATCCATACCCATAATCTCCATACGCTGCTCCGGGGCGAGCAGGAGTATGAATGGCATCCGGCTTTCCCTGAAAAGAGAAAGACAAAGCCCGCGGTTTTTCAGGGATATCCGAGGGCAAAGGGACGGCCCGGAGTCCGGAACGAGCTGTGGATTCTTCCGACGGTGGGCTGCGTCAACAATGTTGCCAGGGCCCTTGAAAAACAGGCGCAGTCGCTGACGGGGGGAAACGTGGAAGGCGTATATGCCTTTCCGCATCCCTACGGATGCAGCCAGCTGGGAGATGACCAGGACAACACCCGGAAGGTGCTGGCGAACCTGGCGACCCATCCGAACGCGGGTGGCGTCCTGCTGCTGGGACTCGGATGCGAAAACAGCGGGATTGAGCAGATCAAACCCTTTATGGGGGATTACGATAAGAGCAGGGTCCGCTTTCTGATATGCCAGGATACGGAGGATGAGCTGGAAGCGGGCATGAAGCTGCTGGAAGAACTTGCGGAAAGAATGCAGCAGGACCGGCGGGAGGACTGCAGCGCAGACCAGCTGGTGATCGGGCTGAAATGCGGCGGATCGGACGGGCTCAGCGGAATAACCGCCAATCCGACAATCGGTATCTTCAGCGATCTGCTGACAGGCATGGGCGGAACGACCATCCTGACGGAAGTTCCGGAAATGTTCGGAGCAGAAACTATCCTGATGAACAGGTGCACCAGCGAGGAGCTTTTCCGGAAAACGGTTCACCTGATCAATGATTTCAAGGGTTACTTTGAATCCTACCATATGCCGGTTTACGAAAACCCGTCTCCCGGAAACAAGGCCGGAGGCATTACAACACTGGAGGACAAGGCGCTGGGATGCACCCAGAAGAGCGGATCCTCTCCGGTGTGCGGCGTGCTGGCCTACGGGGAAAAAGCCTCGGAGCCCGGACTGAATCTTCTGTCCGCACCGGGAAACGATCTGGTGGCGTCCACGGCGCTGGCAGTTTCCGGCGCACAGCTGATTCTGTTTTCCACCGGCCGCGGCACGCCTTTCGGATGTCCGGTGCCGACGATGAAAATCGCATCCAATACGCCGCTTGCGCAGAGAAAGAAGAACTGGATCGATTTTGACGCAGGAAGACTTCTGGAGGGAATGAGCCTGGAGGAACTGGCAGGCGATCTGCTCCGGACGGTGCTGGAGACGGCTTCCGGGAAACTGACGAGAAATGAGACAAACGGGTTCCACGATCTGGCGATTTTCAAAAAGGGCGTTACACTCTAACAGGCAGCCGGACCGTGAATAAGCAAAAAGGATTCCGCAGTACAGAAGAAACAGGAGGAAAAACAACATGACAGAGATGATGAAAAAGCTTCAGAAGATCGGTATTGTACCGGTTGTGGTGCTGGAAAACGCCGAGGACGCGCTGCCGCTTGCGGAGCGGCTGGTAGCCGGCGGACTTCCCTGCGCGGAGGTGACATTCCGCACGGAAGCCGCGGAAGAGTCCATCCGGAGAATGGCAAAAGCGTTTCCCGAGATGATTATCGGCGCGGGCACTGTGCTGACCACGGAGCAGGCGGACCGGGCAATCGGGGCCGGCGCGAAGTTCATCGTCAGTCCGGGTTTCAATCCGAAGGTTACGGAATACGTTCTGAAAAAAGGCGTTCCCATGACGCCCGGAATCTGCACGCCGACGGAGATTGAGGCGGCGCTGCAGTTCGATCTGGATGTGCTGAAATTTTTCCCGGCCGAGCCGTCCGGCGGCCTGAAAATGATCAAAGCGCTGGCAGCCCCGTACGTGGGCGTGAATTTCATGCCCACCGGCGGAATCAGCGCTGCCAATGTGCGCGATTACCTGGCATATGACCGGATCGTGGCCTGCGGCGGCAGCTGGATGGTCAGCGGGAAGCTGGTAAAGGAAGGCAAATTCGACGAGATTGAGACACTGGTGCGGGAAGCCGCAGCGATTGTGAAAGAGATCAGGGGGTAAGAAATAATGAACCTTAATCTTAAGCCTGCAGAAGAATGCCGTTATGATGCTGTATCCCTGGGTGAAATCATGCTGCGTCTGGATCCCGGTGAAGGCCGGATCCGTACTGCGCGGGAATTCAAAGCATGGGAAGGCGGCGGCGAATACAACGTTGTCCGGGGACTGCACAAGTGCTTCGGCCTGCGGACCGGCGTACTGACCGCATTTGCGGACAACGAGGTCGGCAAACTGCTGAAGGATCTGATTGAACAGGGCGGCGTGGATACAAGCCTGATCTGCTGGAAGAAAACAGACGGAATCGGCCGCACCTGCCGGAACGGCCTGAACTTCACCGAACGCGGCTTTGGCGTCCGCGGAGCAGTCGGATGTTCGGACCGCGCGAATACGGCGATTTCCAAGGCCACCCCGGAAGATTTTGATTTTGATTACATTTTCGGCAAGCTCGGCGTTCGCTGGCTGCACACGGGCGGGATCTACGCTGCGCTGTCCGAGCAGAGCTGCGAGACGGTGATCGCTGCCTGCAAGACCGCGAAAAAATACGGCACGCTGGTTTCCTATGACCTGAATTACCGTCCTTCCATGTGGTCCGCCATCGGCGGACTGGAGAAAGCCCGTGAAGTCAACCGGGAAGTCGCGAAATACGTGGATGTAATGATCGGCAACGAGGAAGATTTTACAGCCTGCCTCGGACTTCAGGTGGAGGGAAACGATGAAAACCTGAAGGAACTGAACCTGGACGGCTACTACAAGATGATCGCGGAAGCGGCAAAGCAGTATCCCAATTTCAAGGCGATCGCGACCACGCTGCGCACGGTTAAAACCGCTACGGTCAACGACTGGAAAGCGATCTGCTGGGCGGACGGAAAAGTATATATGTCCAAGGCGTATGACAGCCTGGAAATCCTGGACCGGGTCGGCGGCGGCGATTCTTTCGCCTCAGGACTGGTTTACGGCCTGATGACGACCGGGGATCC
>CAMJTZ010000101.1 GCA_946408865.1 uncultured Clostridia bacterium | reverse complement strand
TGGGCGAGCACATCGTGGCCAAAATCCCGAAAATCGCAGACCGGATCCGTGAAACCCACAGCGAGGAAAAAGGAGAAACCTACATTGAACTGATCACAGACCGGGAGCGTGATGAACAAACCGGGGAGATCAGGGAAAAGACAGTCCGGATCGGCACAGATCTGGGCAGGCTTCTTCCGGGAATGATGACCATCAGTCACGAATATCACAATTACTTTGATCTGAAAGGTAATCTCATTTACGATCCCCTCGGCCGAAAGGAGGCGGAAGAGCGGGATAAAGCGAAAGCGGAAGCGGAAAAGAAGGCCGCAGAACAAGCCGCGAGGGAAAAGGAGCCCGCAAAGCAGGTTCCGCAGAAAACGGTAAAAACAGTCAGGGGAGCGGAGAGAACCGTGGACGAAATCAAGGAATCCCTTCTGCAGAAGGAAAGGGAACTAGAGGAGAAACTGCACCTGGCGAAGGTCGGGCTGCGGGAACTGAAAGAGAAAAAAGAAGAGCTGGATGAGCTCATTGAGGCAAGGCACTTTGAATATGAAGAGCGGGAAAAGGCGCAGATCAGCCTGCTGAGCAGTATTCTGCACAGCCATCTGGCGATCGTCGAAACGCAGGCAAAACGGAAACCCGACATGCTCATGCGGCGAAGCCAGATCCGGACCATCAACGAGATCCTGAACGAACTCCGGGATTATTTTTCGGGCAGCAACGCGGCAGATTATCTTCATCTCGCGGAAGAGCCGCATGAAGACGACCTGGAGCATTTCCCCGGCACAACCTATGGCGAAATGGCCGTTCTTTTGGCTGCATACAGTTCGACCCTCCATATGTTCTCCATGGAAGCACTGTATGAAAAACAGAATGAAAGCAGCGACGGCACAACGGAAGACGAATGACAAAAGAGAGGACAGATATGGACAGGAAAGACGCGCAGCCTTCCCGCAGGGCGCTCCTCCGGAACATGATTCTGAAAGGCCTGTTTCTTTATGTGCTCGCTCCGGCGGCGATTCTCTGGCTGATGGCCCGGCCGCTGGGCGATGCGGTACGCCGGGCGGAAACAGCAGTCTTCTGGATTCTTCCGGCAGCGCTCGGCGCGGTGCTCCTGAACTGGCTGGTTTACAGGCTGATCCGCCGGAAGCGTCCGTCGCTGCTGGTGTTTTCCCAGGGGGTGCTGTGCCTGCTGGCGGTTGTGATCATCCTGCAGGAGGCGCTGCCGCCGATTCACGCCATGACGTCCGCGCTGATTACATCCGGCGCTTTCCTGGCGCTGCTGTACGCGATGCTGCTCTATTTCTGGTTCGCGTCCCGCACCACCAAGTTTGAGCATGCCCTTGCCGTTCTCATCCGGGTGCTGCTGGATGTGCTGTTCGTCTACATGGTTTACCGGATTGCCAGGGATTTCGAAAGCAAGCTGGTCAGCCCGGACACCTGGATCGCAGTCGGTTATCTGGTTATGCTGATTACGGGTTTCAGCGCCCCGAAGGTTCTTGCGGCTTACCGCCGCTCCGTATCGCTGCGCAGGAAAACCGGCCGGGCGGAAGGACGGATTATCCAGATTGTCGGAGAAACACACCTCGACCGGGATGACGACGCCGTGACAGAGAATCACGCCCGGATCCGGTACGCGGTGGACGGCGTGCAGTATGAAACGCGGGCAGAGATTTCCCGATATACCACGCGGAAATTCGGCAGGAAAGCTTTCATCGGCCAGGAAGTGACGGTCCGCTACCTTCCGGAAAATCCGGGAGACGCGTACGCGGACCTGATTGACAGGCACTTTTTTGACAACCGCCCGCTGAATCCTTCAGCAGAGGAAACAGAAAACGCGGAAACGGAAACGAATCCGGAAGAGGAGTGAAGCATGGGACCTGTAACAATTGTAATCCTGATTCTGATTGCAGCGGTTCTTGCGGTCGGGTACTGGCTGTACCGGAAAGAAAAGACAGGAAAAAAGAACGTAACAGAAGATGCTGTTACGTTCCGGGACCGTTTCAATCGTGTGCGTCATATGAATGATGACAAGGGATAAGGGATTTCTTTAATCCGGGGATTAACGCAACCCGAAGACTTCTTCCGCCAGGAGGACCGTTTCCTCCTGGCTTCTGTTTTCATCCCGCCAGATGACCCGGAAACCGGAGTTCAGGAGCTCATCATAGCTCTCCTTTGAATGAAGCAGGGTGAGCATTTCCCGGTAATTGTCCAGGGCGGCCTGCGGATCCGGCTCTTCCAGCATCAGCTGATACAGAAACTGCTTTTCTGCGTCAGGCCGGTCAAAGAAGCGGTTGATGCCGTCCTCCGGCGGGGCCATCATGACCAGAACGTGCCGCGGATCCGAGATCCGGTGCAGGGTTTCGATACAGATATTGGTATCCACAAAGATCTTTTTTTCCTGCGCTTCCGGCTTTGCCAGCAGTTCCTCAATGAGCTGAAGTTCAATGATTTCACACTCTTTTTTCACGTTATGCAGCCAGGTGACGTATTCCTGCGGCGTGCGCCGGATGAATTCATGCCAGTCCTGCAGGTCCCGGGTATAGGTCAGATTGGGGAACTCCCGGCTGTCGAGCTCCGGAAGCTTCACATCGTGATAGTTTTCCTCCAGGGCAATCCCATGATGCTTTTTCGCAAGGTTTTTCACGACGGTGGATTTACCCGCGTAGGACGTGCCGATGACAAAATACATATTGCGCAGATCCATTGCTTTTCCTCCTCCCGGCTCTCCCCGCGGGGAAACCGGTATGATTCTGTCAGCTTTACGAACGACGCATCATCGGGCAATCCGGAAACAATCGGGGAGGGCTCTCCGTCAGATTTCTCCATCTTTGTACATCAGGATGATGATCATGCCGCCTTTTTTGCTTGTATAGAAATCTTTGTCTTCTCCGACCTTCCAGTCGTCTTCTATATTGCCGATGTAGAGCTGGGTATATTCTTCCGGATAATCGACCAGCTGGATGTGATATTCCTGCGGCTCACCGTCAAAGACGGCCGCGCCCTGCGCGTTGGAAGTCACCGGAACACAGCTCGTATCCGTGCAGAAGGAAACAGAGCAGTCCGCCACGCCGTGATAGTCCTTATCCAGGAAGAGAACGCTGTAGCGGTTTTCCGGGGAAACGGCCGGAGTAGCTTGGATTCTGGTTTCCGAATAATCTTCCCCGAGGAACTGATCGAAAAGGGAAGTGAAGACCCCTTCATCCAGGATGCTGCCGGCGCCGATATAAACAATATTGCCGAAACGGTCCACCAGCATGGTGGTGGGGTAGGAAAAGATATGGAATGTTTCGGACAGGCCGGGCGTGTCCTGTCCCACCGCGAAGGTCATTCCCACATCTTTCGTATACTCCCGGAGCACAGCCGGGGTGTCGCGCGGATCAACCGACAGGGCCACGACGGCGACCCGGTCCTGGTACTTTTCCCAGGCAGCCTGCATGAAGGGAAACTCCAGCCGGCAGGGCGTGCAGCCGGAAAACCACAGGTTCACCAGCACCAGCTGCTTTTCCTTCAGGACTTCGGAGAGCGTGAACTTGCTTCCGTCTATCGTTGTGACGGAGAAATCAGGCATTTTGTCGCCCAGGCCGGGGGCTTTGCTGTCCGCGAGAACCGCGGAAGAAGACGCGCACAGGAGCACCAGCACCAGTATGAAAGCGAATAATTTTCTCATCAGTGTTTCCATCCTTTCCGGAAATCAATTCAACCATATAACGCGGTTATTCTATCATACCCTCCCGGGATCCGGCAAGAATCGGCTTCTCTTCACCGGAAGGATATGATAAGATGTGCGGGAATGAAAATGCAGAGACAGGAGACGGAAACGGAATGAAAACAATCTATCTTGCAGGCGGATGTTTCTGGGGAACCCAGAAGTTTTTCGACCAGTTTGACGGCGTAATCCGGACGGAGGTCGGGTACGCGAACGGCCCGGAAACCTCGCCGAGCTACAAGGATGTGTGCGGGAACAGCGGCCACGCGGAGACCGTGCGCATCGACTATGACGAAACGCGGATCTCCCTGACGAAGCTGCTGGAGTATTACTTCATGGTGATCGATCCGGTTTCCGTCAACCGCCAGGGACACGATACCGGGATTCAGTACCGGACCGGGATCTACTATACCGAAGAAGAACAGCAGGAGGAGATCCGGGCGGAATACAGCCGGCAGGAAAAGGCAGCCGGAAAGGCATTTGCCGTTGAGGTGCAGCCGCTCCGGTATTTCTTCCCGGCGGAGGAATACCACCAGAAATACCTGGATAAAAATCCGGGAGGATACTGCCATATCCCCCCGAAATACTTTCAGCTGGGCGAATCCTCAGGAAAGTGAGGAAAGCGCGTCATCCAGGGCTTGCAGGTCACTGTCCGAGGTGGACCAGCCGGTCGCGAAGCGGACGACTGTGCGCGTTTCGTCGAGTTTTTCCCAGAAGCTGAAAGCAACTTTTTTCCGGAGCTGTTCCATCTGCCTGTTTTCCAGGATGACAAACTGCTGATTGGTCGGGGAGTGCACAGAAAGCGGCAGCCCGCGGGCGGAAAGGATCTGCTTCAGCTTTTCCGCCATATCGATGGCGTGCTGTCCGATCCGGAAATACAGATCATCGGTGAAAAGCGCATCAAACTGAACCCCCAGGAGGCGGCCCTTCGCAAGAAGCGCGCCTCTTTTTTTAACGGAGGTCAGGAAATGCTTCGGCATGTTTCCCTTCGTGAAAACAACGGCTTCCCCGCACAGGGCGCCGACCTTGGTACCGCCGATATAAAACACGTCGCAGAGTTCCGCGATATCCCGGAGGGACAGATCGGTCTCCCGGCTCATGAGACCATAGGCCAGGCGGGCTCCGTCCATATACAGGGGGAGACGGTACTGCCTGCAGAGCTCCGCGATGCACTGCAGCTCCGCCTTCGAATACAGGGTGCCGTATTCGGTGGGATGGGACAGGTAAACCATGCCGGGAAAGGTCATATGTTCATGGTTCTCATCCGCGAAATACGCGGCGAGATATGCGCGCAGATCTTCCGGATCGATCTTTCCGTTCCGCTGCGGAAGTTCCAGCACCTCATGGCCGGTGAACTCAATCGCTCCGGCTTCATGGGAGCTGATATGGCCGGTTTTCGCGGCCAGGACGCCTTCCCAGTCCGCAAGCAGGGTCGAGATGACGACGGCGTTGGTCTGCGTGCCGCCGGCAAGGAAGGCGACTTCCGCATCCGGCAGGCCGACGCAGTCCCGGATTTTCTGCTTTGCGCGTTCGCAGTAAGGATCCGAGCCGTATCCGGGCAGCGGCTCCAGGTTGGTTTCCGCCAGGCGCCGGAGGATATCCGGATGCGCTCCGGCGATATAATCGCTCTCAAAGGATACCATTTTCATATCTCCTTCTGAAGATGAGAAATTACAGGGATGCGTACATGGAAGCCATCAGCTTCGGGACAAACCGGTAATGATCCCCGGGAAGGTTGGTGGTCAGGTAGACGCAGGTCAGTTCTTCCTTCGGGTCCACGCAGAACCAGTTGCCGAAGGCGCCGTCCCAGCCCCATTCACCGACGGAACCGTTGATGCCGGCCAGCTCCGGATTGGTCATGACCCGGACACCCAGGCCGTAGCCATAGCCGCGCTGCGTATCCCAGCAGTCGCTTTTCCGCTGCTCCGGCGTCAGATGGTCCGTGGAGATCAGGTCAACGGTCTTGCGGCCGAGGATCCGCACGCCGTCCAGCGTGCCGCCGTGCAGCAGCATCTGGGCGAAACGGGAATAATCCGGCACGGTGGAGAACAGGCCGCCTCCGCCGCTTTCAAACTCCGGCTTTGCGGAAGGATAGCTCCGCTGCTCCGGCTTCATGCCGTCATTGATATGGTACAGCGTGGCGATGCGGCTGTGGTTTTCCGCGGGAACAAAGAACCCGGTGTTCTTCATGCCCAGCGGATCGAAGATGTTTTCCTTCATGTATTCGCCCAGGGACTTGCCGGTCAGCACTTCGACCACGGCGCCGAGCACGTCAATGGAAAAGCCATACATCCATTTTTCCCCCGGCTCAAAGGCGAGGGGAAGCTGGCCTACCAGGTTGGCATATGCCACAGTACCCGGGAAGGGCTCCCCGGATGCCATGTATTCCTTTTCCTTTTCGGCCCGAATCCGGCCGGCGGCCGTATCTCCCCAGCCATAGGGGACGCCGCTGGTCATCGTGAACAGCTGGCGCATGGTTACTTCGCCTTTGGCATCCACGATCTCATAGGATCCGTCCGGGTTTTCCCTCGCAATTTTCGGGGATTTGAATCCCGGAAGATATTCGCTGACCGGATCCCACATCTTGAACAGGCCCTGCTCATACAGCTGCATTATGGCTGCCACCGTAACGACCTTGGACATGGAGGCGATGGGGAAGATTGTGTCTTCGGAGGACATCTCCACTTTCTTTTCAATATCCGCATAGCCGAAGCTGCCTTCGTAAAGGACCTCGTCCTTCCGGAGGATCCTGACGGCGCATCCGGCAATCTGGCCGGAGGAAACAAAGCGGCTGAGGGTGTTCCGGATCAGTTGCATGGCAGTCATCCTTTCTTTATTCGAATGTATGATCGCTGAGGGAAAAACATCCTATGCAGATTTGCGAAAGTTCAACAAACAGGGAAAAGCGAGGTCAGTATAACGGGCCTGCGGGACCCCTGTCAAGCCGTCCTGAAAGAGTACATCCGTACATGACAAATCCAGACTGATATGATATATTATCCGGGAGGAATTCCCGATCTCAGCACATGCCATCACAGCCGGATTCCTGCACTCGCCGGAGCGGCAGGAACGGGGAATTCCGCTGATATTGAAACAACAGGACGGAAGGAATATGAGCAGCCGGACAAGAAGGCTAAAG
>CAMJTZ010000100.1 GCA_946408865.1 uncultured Clostridia bacterium | reverse complement strand
GCCGGGATTGACAAGGAATTTGTGCAGGACAACGAATCCTCCTCCACGAAGGGCGTGCTGCGCGGGCTGCACTTCCAGAAGAACCACACCCAGGGAAAACTGGTGCGGGTGACTCACGGGGAAGTGTTCGACGTGGCGGTGGACGTCCGGCCGGGATCCAAGACCTACGGACAGTGGGTTGGCGTCACGCTGAGCAACGAGAAAAAGAACATGTTTTACATCCCGGAAGGATTTGCCCACGGGTTCCTGGTGCTGAGCGACATGGCGGAGTTCGTATACAAGTGCACGGACGTGTACGATCCCTCCTCCGAGGGTGGCGTTCCGTGGAACGACCCGGACATCGCGGTGGAATGGCCGAAGCTGGACGTGCCCTACAAGACGTCTGAAAAGGATGAGAAACATCCCGGATTCAAGGCGCAGGATTTCAGCTGGGCGGCAAAATACTGAGAAAAAGAGGGGGACGAATTTCGATTCGCCCCCTTTTCAAAGGCCCTTTCGCTTTAGTGCTTTAAATCGCAGAATTATCCTTTTTCGCCTGCCGACTGAGGGCGATGGTGAAGCCGGCAAAGAGGTACAGCAAGGTCATTTGCGGGTAGCCATAGGTTACATGGCAGGTGTTGTCTATAAACCCTTCTGCGGCACAGAGAATTGCCGGTACGGGCAGCAGACGCTGCCAGAAAGGAAGCATTTTGTTTCGGAAAACCCGGATTGCATGGAAAATGAATGTGAAAAGGAAGGAAAGATAAAGCAGCAGACCCGGAAGACCATTCTCCAGAAAGATCTGGAGCAGCGTATTGTGGGTATGATAGATGTAATCCAGGCTTTGCGAAATCCGGAACTTGTTCACCAGTGCCATAGGATCGCTGACAGATTGTCCCAGTAGCAGGTTTCTTGTATTGGCTGTGATGATTTTGAGGGCATTGCTCCATATTTCAATACGACCGTTGAAGAAAACGGTCCATCCGGCGGAAATGCCCAGATCCCGCTGGAGAAGCGGCGGCATTTCGGAACTTTCCGAAAACGCTGTACTGACCAGGAGGCTGCCCCGGGTTTTGATCATATCCATCAGTATAATAGATCTGTAATGAATGTAGGCTACAGCGAACACGGAAACAAGAAAAACAATAAGCAGGAGTATATATTTTCCGGCTGTCAGGGCGGCGTTCTTTGGCTGGCCGGGTTTCAGACGATCCCAAAGGGCAATACAGATGATCATCGCCAGCTGCAATGCGGAGAGCAGATAGGCAGCCCGGGTTCCGGTCAGCGAACCAGCGAAGAAAAGGATCAGCGCGAACAGTATGTAGACGATTTTGAGAATTATTTTTTTTGTCAGGAAACAACCCAAAAGAGTAACCGCCATGCTGGTACTCAGGATAATTCCGGCGGTTGCGGATTGATAAATGAAGTAGGCCCGGTTCCCCCATCCGACGGTAAACCATTCGCTGCCAAAGTTTTTGATAGGAATTCCTGTAGATATCGCGTAGATTCCAAATCCTGCAAGCACTACCGCGGAAAGGGCCCATCCGAAACAGAACGCGGAGAAGAAGGGCTTCCAGTATTTCCGGCTGAGGGCTCTGCCAACGCCGTAACAGCCGAAGAAGGCGTAGACGGACATGTAGTAAATATACGTCGTATTGTTCAGGACCTGCTGCCCTTCGAGGGCCGTCCGGGCGTATTTCAGGCAGAGCAGCGCCAGCAGGATCCAGGAGACCTTATCCTTCCAGAGCTTGCCGAAGAGGAAGGTAATGACCGAGAAAATCAGGAGCGGGACGCCCAGGTCTGTATAGCCCGTCAGGACGTATTTATGGTACATCGTGACATAAATATGATGCAGCAGGGCGGCAACCGCGAGAACGATATAGGCGACAGTAACGCCTTTATACCGGGTTTCCGGATCGATGATTTTCTGATCGACGGATTTCAGGAGGTTATTCAGCGGCCGG
Organism: uncultured Clostridia bacterium; assembly: GCA_946408865.1. Next base: position 4,888 of record CAMJTZ010000100.1, on the reverse strand, counting down.
ACAAAAACGAACAGAAGAACCAGGGCGACAAGGACAGCCGACGGAACAAGGATACGGACAAAATCCGGCTGATAGCCTGCGTGGGCTCTGCCCACTGGTTGATCGCTGACCGTGACGCCTGTGATCCGGACATCTGCGTCAATATAGCAGTCTAAAAACAGATAGCGCGCCAGCGGGATTTCGAAAACCACCTGAGTAGTGTTCTGCAGTCCTTTCCGCTGGATCAGGCGGGAGGTTTCATCCTCCTGCGTATAGGAGAACATGATATTAGAGTCTCCACGCAGCGGCTTTTCCAGATGATAGATCACACTCTGAAAAGGTTCCAGTTCATCTGTCGTCTGGAAGGAATCACCCGGAAGGGTTACAACATTCCCGGATTGTTTATAGATAATGGAAGCAGGGGAAGCATACCAGCTGATAATATCAACGGCTGTGAAAGCCAGGAGAATCGCGAAAACAAGGAGGATCAGTTTTCGGGCGGACATGGCGTTTCTCCTTCCTGCTGAGATGGATTTATTGTACCATTTATAAAGGGTTTGGGCAAGTTTCAATGTTTGACAGTATAATGAAGAAACCGTATAATAAAACAGTCTATGGACACATGTATTTGGGTTGATTTTAACGGAGCGAGGACGGGCAAAGCATGAACAGGATCAAGGGACGGGACTGGCTGATTATGCTGCTGGATATTGTGGCAGTAAACGGTTCGTATTTCCTTGCCCTTTTTCTCCGTTTTTATATGAGCGGCCAGTTGCTGTACACTGTTCCGCAGTATCCGCAGTGGGCTTTGGAAACCGTGCCATTCTATACAGTGGTTTGTCTTGTGGTTTTCTGGCTGTTCCGGCTTTACGGCGGTATGTGGCAATACGCCGGCATCAACGATATGAACCGGATTCTTGCTGCCAGCGTGATTACTTCGGCCTTTATGGTTGCCGGGACCCTGATTGCCGGACACCGGATGCCTTTTTCTTACTATGTGGTAGGCGCCTTCTTCCAGTTTGTTTTCATCACGTTTATCCGTTTTACCAGCCGGCTGTGGGCGGTGGAACGGCGGAAATTCAAAAACTGGCGGAAGACCGGGCAGCACGTCATGGTCGTCGGCGCCGGCAGCGCCGCTTCCCGGATGATCCGGAACCTGGAGGACAGCAAGGATCTGCAGCCGGTATGCGTGCTGGATTCCAAGGCGCGGGTGAACGGACGTTCCATGGACGGGATCCCCGTATACGGCGGAACGGAGATGCTGGAATACGCGGTAACCCGGAACGACGTGAAAGTGATTTACATCGCGGATCCGCTGCTGCAGCCGGAGATGAAGAGCGCGATCGAAAAGCTTTGCCGGGCAAAAGGCCTGGATCTGCAGGACTACGGCTCCGCGATTTACCTGAGCGGCAGCGAAGACCTGGCGGAATCCCAGGAAATCCTTTCGGACAAACAACTGAAGAAGCAGATTCCCTTCAGCCCGCCGGATATTTCGGAACGGGAGATCGGGGAAGTTGTGGACGCGATGCGCTCCGGCTGGATTACCACCGGACCACGGACAAAGCTGCTGGAACGGCGGCTGGCTGCGTTTATCGAGACCGGAGACGTGGACGCTGACGCGGAAGCGGAGACCGATCAATGGAAAGAAAAGGTTGTCTGCCTGAATTCCGCGACGGCAGCGGAAGAGCTGAACCTGCGGATTCTGGGCATCCGGGAAGGGGACGAGGTCATCGTTCCGGCGTATACGTATACGGCTTCCGCTTCCGCGGTGATTCACTGCGGGGCGACGGTCCGGTTTGTGGATATTCAGAAGAACGGGGATTCCCGGACCGGGATGCCGGAAATGGACTATGAGGCGCTGGAGGCTGCCATTACACCGCGGACAAAGGCGATTATCGTCGTGGATCTGGGCGGCATCGTCGCGGATTACGACTGGATCTTTGAGATCGTAAACCGGAAGAAGAACCTGTTTGCGCCGCTGGAGCCGGACGGGACGCCGCTGGGGGATCTGAGCGCGAAGATCCAGAAGGGACTCGGCCGCGTCGCGGTTCTGGCGGACTGCGCCCACGGCCTGGGAGCACGGCGGAAGGTAACACATTCCGGAAACGGCGCGGCCGGAACGCTGTACTGCGGGCGGATCGCGCATTTCACGAGTTTCAGCTTTCACGCGGTGAAGAATTTCACCACGGCGGAAGGAGGCGCCAGCACTTGGTGCCTGCCGAAAAGCGTATATGATCTGGGCGTGACGGATCACGAGATCTACAGGATATACCAGCTGCTCTCCCTGCACGGGCAGAGCAAGGACGCGCTGGCGAAGAGCAAGGTGGGCGCCTGGGAATACGATATCGTCGGTCCCTGGTACAAGTGCAACATGACGGACATTATGGCGGCCATCGGGCTGCGGCAGCTGGACCGGTATCCGGGACTGCTGGAGCGGCGGAGCGAGATGATCCGGAAATATGACGCGGTATGCGACGAGCTGGGGCTCTGGCATCTGCACCATCATGTGGAAGGCATGGATTCCTCCAATCACCTGTACCTGGTACGCATCCCCGGCGGGGATGAAGACATCCGGAACAAAGTGATTGAGGAAATGGCGAAGGACGGCGTCAGCACCAACGTGCACTACAAGCCCCTGCCCATGATGACCGCCTACAAGCAGCTGGGCTGGGATATCAAAGATTTCCCGAACACGTATGACTACTACCGGAACCTGTTCACGCTGCCGCTGCATACGCTGCTTTCGGACGACGACGTGGAGACGGTATGCAGCGCGCTGCGGAAGGTGACCGCGGAGCTGGGCATTCAGGCCGGGAAAAGCGGTGCGAACTGGCGGCGAAACGGGCGTTTGATCTGGTGATGGCGCTGGTGCTGCTGGTGCTGCTGGCTTTGCCGATGATCGTCATCGCGGTGATGATTAAGGTTGAGGATCCGGGTCCGGTATTCTACCGGCAGAAGCGGGTGACGACTTACGGAAAGCAGTTCGGGATCCACAAATTCCGGACGATGGTCGTCAACGCAGAGAAGATCGGGACTGCGGTGACGGTCGGGGAGGATCCGCGGATTACGAAGGTCGGCCGGAAACTGCGGCGGCTGCGGCTGGACGAGCTGCCCCAGGTGCTGGACGTGATTACCGGGAACATGAGCTTCGTCGGGACCCGGCCGGAAGCGGTCAGGTACGTGGAGCAGTACAAGCCGGAATACAACGCGACGCTGCTGATGCCGGCGGGGATTACGAGCGAGGCTTCGATCCGGTACAAGGATGAAGATCAACTGCTGGACGCTGCTTCGGATGTGGACAAGGTTTACATGGAGCAGGTGCTGCCGGCGAAGATGAAATGGAACCTGGAGAGTATCCGCCGGTTCCGGTTCTTCCGGGAGATGCTGATCATGGGAAGAACGGTGCTGGCCGTGCTGGGAAAGGATTACGAATGAATATCCTGTATATCGAACACTACGCGGGATCTCCGGAGATGGGCATGGAATTCCGGCCGTACTATCTTTCCCGGGAATGGGTGAAGATGGGGCACAACGTGCGCATCGTGGCCGGGGATTATTCCCATCTGCGGGGGAAGAATCCTGCCGTAACGGAGGATTTTCAGAGCGAAGTGATCGACGGGATTACCTACACCTGGATCCGGACGGGCACCTACTCCGGCAACGGGGTGGCCCGGGCGGAGACCATGTTCCGGTTCGTGGAGAAGCTGCGGCAGAAGGCGGACTGGATTGCAACTGAATGGAAACCGGACGTGATTATTACCTCCTCCACTTATCCGCTGGACACATACGCCGGGCAGAAGATCCGGAAAGCGTGTATAAAGAACGGGCGGAAGGCGATGCTGATCCACGAGGTTCACGATATGTGGCCGATTACCCTGATTGAGATCGGGGGCATGAAGAAGAGCAATCCGTTCGTCATGCTGATGCAGAAGGGAGAGAATTCCTTTTGCAAACATTCGGACAAGGTGGTATCCCTGCTGTGCGCGGCAAAGGATTACTTTGTGGAGCACGGGATGGCACCGGAGAAATTCCGGGTGGTTATGAACGGCGTGGTGCTGGAGGAGTGGGAGCATCCCACGGCACTGCCGGAAGAGCATGAGAAGGTGCTGGCGGGGCTGCGGGAAGAAGGAAAGTTTATTATCGGGTTCTTCGGGAGCGTGACGAAGTCCTACGCTGTGGATTACCTGTTGGAGGCGGCAGGGAAAGCTGCGGATGACCGGGCAGCGATTGTGATCGTCGGGGAAGGGAACCAGAAGGAAGCGCTGATGAAGCAGGCCGGGGACCGGCTGGGGAAGAGCATCTTCTTCCTGCCGAGGATTCCGAAGACGGCTATACCGACGCTCATGGAGGCGATTGACTGCTGCTATGTAGGCGCGCTGAAGAACGATATGTTCCGGTTCGGGATCTGCATGAACAAGCTATTCGATTCCATGATGAGCGGGAAACCGATATTGTATGCGGTGGAGGCTCCGAATAATTATATTCGGGATTACGGGTGCGGGGTTAGTGTGGCGGCGGAAGATGTGGAGGCTCTGGCGAAGGGGTTGAAGGAGATGCTGGGGCTGACGGAGGAAGAACGGGCGGAAATGGGCCGGAGAGGACGCCAGGCGGTGTTGGAAAACTTCACTTATGAAAAACTGGCGCAGCAGTTTGTTGAGGTAATGGAAGAAGTTTAGGCACCGTAAGGAGATTTCTCGACTTCGGCCGAGATAACAACGTGAGCGGTATGGATTAAGTATTATGCTTGGGAATCACCGGGGATCCTTCGACTACGCTCAGGATGACACACTGGGCTGGATGAAGAATCCTCACAATAGGAGATTTGTTACTAAGGCATTAGCTTTGGATTGTGGGGTTGGGGATGAAGGTTTTAACGGTTGTGGGGGCCCGGCCACAGTTTATTAAGGCG
>CAMJTZ010000099.1 GCA_946408865.1 uncultured Clostridia bacterium | reverse complement strand
GGTACGTACGGTGCAACGGGAGGGGCGAGGGCCTTTGCCCTCCCTCTACCCTATTGCGCTTTTACTGGTGCTTTTCCCGGATGTGATCCTGCAGCGCTTTCGCGCCCTTGAAGAGGCGTCCGCAGTAGGGACATCTGTATGTAAACGTAACTTGCTTGGTATCGCCGGACTCTTTTCCGCCGGAAACCTGTTCCATTGTTTCTTCGCTCAGCTCTTCCGGGAGACTTACGACCTTCTTCTCTTCCATATTGGCATCCTTTCCGCGCGTTCGCGCAGGTCTTTTCGGGGGTTCCACTTCTTTATACGCAGCCGGACCGGGCGCTGGCAGTGTTTTTCTCGCTGGAGTTATCATACAGGAAAAAGAGATGAAAATCAAAGCGGAATATGCTATAATGTTCAGGAATCCAGAATAAAAACATACGCTCCGTATCCGGGAAGATCTTTCTTCCAGTCATGTCTGAGACGGTGGGCGGCACAGGGAGTTTTTTCCCTGGGAAAAGGGGTAAACCAGATGCCAAAGGCGCAGCGAAATCCATACACCGCGGGGCAGACGGAAATGTTCAGACAGTTCAGGCGCAGCAACCGGAACAAGGTCAACCGCTCCCTGAACAGAATCCTCTGGATCTGTATCCTTGCCGGCCCGGCCATTGCCGCCGGGGTTGCCTGCGGCGTATTCAGACGCACATCCTACCTGACCTGCCTGATCATTTCGCTGGTCATGGCGGCGGTTGCCGGGGGAGACTGGCTGTTTCTGAAAAAACAACCGTACAGCTATCTTCCCGGAATCTGCGCGCTGGCCGGCATGGAGTTCCTCCTGTGCTTCATGTACGCTTCCCATGTTTCCATCCGGCTGACCTGGTTCCTGGTTCCGCTGCTCAGCATCCTTTTCTGCGATCTGCAGGTTTATATCGGCGCCTCCGTAATGAACCTGCTTGCCATGGCGCTCGGCATCTGGCTGGAGTCACCGTATTACGCCTCCGTCCGCGCAGACTTTTCCGCCCAGTTCGCGGCGTTTATCAACGTGTTCGGCGGCTGCCTGATCGAGGCGCTGATCATGTTCGCGGCCGGATACGCGCTGTGCAAAACCACCATCAATTATTACCGCAAGATGACCGCCCAGTACGCCGAAACCCAGGAGCAGCAGGGGAAACTGCAGGAGCAGCTGGATATTCTTGATTCCATGGCCGAAATTTATGATTTCGTGAACCTGATCGATTTCACCGAATCCACGGAGATGTCGCTCCGGGAGGAGACGCTTCATAAGATCACAATCCGGGAGGGTCAGGATCATACGCACATGACCCAGGGACTCCGGGCGCAGATTGCCCCGGATATGGTGGACGATTTCTGGACCTTCACAGACATCACGACCGTCCCGATGCGGCTGATCAACCGGAAGAGCATTGCCGCCGAATTCATCAGCAGCAATACAGGCTGGTTCCGCGCGCAGTATATCCGCGTGAAGGGCAAGATGGACCAGAAACCTGAAATCGTGATCTATACGATCCAGAATATCGACGCGGACAAGCGGCGGGAGGAGCACCTGATCCGCATTTCCATGACCGATGAGCTCACCCATGTTTTCAACCGGCGCTGCTATGACGAGGACATTGAGAGGATCCACGCCGCCGGGGTTGACGGGGATCTGTCCCTGATCGCGGTCGACGTCAACGGGCTGAAGACGGTGAACGACAACCTCGGCCATGCCGCCGGCGACGAACTGATCAAGGGCGCCGCGACCTGCCTGCTCTCCGCCGTCGGTCCTCACGGAAAAGTCTACCGCACCGGAGGGGATGAATTCGGCGCGATTGTCCACGCCGCCGACTGCGAGGCCATTCTCGGCGATATCCGGAAGAAAACCGCCGCGTGGCACGGGTTTATGGTCGATTCGATTTCCGTCTCCGCCGGATACGCTTCCCATTCGGATCATCCGGAAGCGACGATCGAGGAACTGGAAAGGATGGCGGACCTGCGGATGTATGAAGATAAAGAACGGTATTACCGGGAGAAGGGGATTGAACGCAGGCATCACTGAGGAGGCAGTCCAGAGAAAAAATCCAGGCGCCGGTTTGTTCCGGCGCCGATTTTTTGTTGTCATGGAATAGGAATTGTGATAAATTTTATACGGGGAATTTTACCTGATTCATCCCTGCGGGAGGAGGATGCGTATGAAACAGCGGAGAAAGTCAGCCCGCCGGATGCTGGCGCTGGTGACGGCCGTCCTGGCCGCTCTGCATCCTGTACCGGTTTTTTCCGAAAGCGTCGGCCCGAGTACGGTGGCGATGGCGGTCCGGTTCAACCATACGCTGGATTCCTATCAGCCGGAAAAGGACCATTACCGGTTTTATTTTACGTATAAAACGGTTCATCCCTGGTGGGACGCCGTTGCCATGGGCATGGAGGAGGCGCAGCGCCAGTTCCTGGACCGCGGCATCACCGTCACTTACGAATATCTTGCGCCGGAACAGGCTTCCGCAAAGGATCAGATCCGCCGGCTGCGCGCCGCTTCCGCCGGCGGCTATGACGTCATCGGCGTGGATGTGGCGGATGAATCCGTCATTACCCCGGTGATCGACGAGATGGCGGAGGCGGGCCTGCGCGTCATGACCTTCTCCAGCTCGGACGCGGCGCCGGGATGCAAAAGGATTGCCTATGTCGGCAATACGCACAATACCCAGGACGGAGCCGCGCTGGCGGAGGCGCTGTGCCGCAAGCTCGGCGGCAGGGGAAAGATTGCCATCCTTGTGGGCACGCGCGGCGCTCCCTGCCATGAGGAACGCGCCGCCGGTATCCGGGAAACGCTCAGCCGCTATCCGGAGATCGAAGTCGTGGCGACGGAATATGATCAGGACAGCATCAGCATCGCCCGCAGCCTGACGACGAAGATCCTTTCCGAGCACGAGGACCTTGCCGGGATTATCTGCTGCAATATGAGCAATCCGGTGGGCGCGGCCCGGGCCGTGCGGGAAACCGGGCGCAGCGTGGTTATCGTCGGCATGGATCACGACCGGGAAGCCCTCCAGTACCTTGCGGACGGAACCATTTACTGTCTGGGGATCCAGGACTGCTTCTCCATCGGCTTTGACACCATTCAGGTGGCAGTCAAGGTGGCGGACGGCATTCTGCCCGGAAAGTATTATCCGGAAAAAACCGAGGAACCGACCACGCTGATTTACCGGGAGGACGCCCGGGAAATGCTCGAGCTCCTGTACGGTGAAATCTGAAAAAAAGAAAGGACTGCCGATGAAACGTTCGATATCGTTAACCGCTGTGATCGGTTCCATCCTGGTGCTGCTGGTTGTCACGGCAGGCGCGCTGTGGACGGCTTCCGGCACGCGCACCGCCGCAAACCGGGCGGCTTTCGCGGTCAGCGAATTCTATCTGGAGGAGCTGGCGGGGCGCAGAAGCGAGATTGTAACCAGCTTTCTTGAAACCAAGGCGCAGCAGATGGAGCGCGCGGTCAGCCTGCTGAATCCGAAGATCCTCGAATCCCAGGAAACCCTGCGGAAATACATCGGCAATGTCGAAGCGATTCAGGGGATGGGTCTTTTCGCGCTGGTGGATGAGGATAATGTGGTCTATACGGAGTACAGCACCTACAACGGCGGAAGCCGCTATCCGTTCCTTTCCGGGCCGGATTCCGAAAAGCAGACGATTACAACGTCCAGCATCTACGGATCCGGCAAGCAGATCTGCCTTTCCATCCCGGTCCGGGGCTATTCCTTCCAGGGGAAAAAACTGAAAAACTGCTTTATCGAGATCGAGATGGACGATATTGTCAGCATTCTGGCGTTCAGCGCGAAGGAAAGCGGTACGGATTTCAGCCTGTATTACCGGAACGGCGCGAACCTGACCGGCCTGGATTTCGGCACCCTCAACCGGAAAGGCAATCTGGTCCAGGAAATGCAGAAATATCTCCCGGAAGCGGAGTGGCAGGACTTCAGCAGCAGATTCCAGGCCGGGGAATCCGGAGAAGTGACTTTCTCCCGCGCGGGGAAAAAACAGATTCTGTATTTCAAATCGGTTCCGGAAACCGGCTGGATGATCACCGTTCTGATTCCGGAAAGCCTGATCTCCGGAAAGGTGAACAGCGTCCGGAATCAGATGATGACCCGGAGCACGATCCAGATTGTGATTACGATTCTGTCGCTGATTATTTTCTTCCTGGTGCTTTTGTTCCAGGTAAAGCGCTGGGCAAAGAAACTGCTGGACCAGGAGCGGAAAATCGCGATCCGAGATTCACTGACCGGCGTGGGCAATCAGTACGCCTACGCACAAAAAGAGGAAGCGGTGGACGCGGCAATTCACAACGGCACCGCTGAACCCTTTGCCCTGGTTGTTTTCGACCTGAACGGACTGAAGAACGTGAATGATACCAAAGGGCATACCGAAGGCGACCTGATGATCCGGAAAGCCTGCCGCCTGATCTGCGAACTGTATGACCACAGCCCGGTTTACCGGATCGGCGGGGATGAGTTCGTCGCTTTCCTGCAGGGCGCGGATTATGTCCGGCGGGAGGAACTGCTTGCGGAGCTCAGCCGGAAAGTCGAGGAGAACCGCGCCTCCGGCGATGTTGTGATTGCCGCGGGCATGGCGGACTATGAAACCGCGGACAGCCAGATGCGCGATACCTTCCGCCGGGCGGACAAGCGGATGTACGAGCGGAAGAAGCAGCTCAAGAGCAAATAAATAACACGGCAGAGAGAATCGTCAGTCCGTCAGATAAGCCTGCAGAAAGCTTCGATCTCATCCGACCGGTTCTTCAGCGCGTCCCTGTATTCAACAGCGCACAGGCCGAGATGACCGCAGCACGCGATTTCCAGGTGGCCGTAGAAATGCTCGATGCTGCCGATAATTCTCTCGCACTCTTTCATGCCGGGTCCGGTGCGCAGCGCAATCGCATATCCCTTCTTGCCGGCGGGAATGGTTTTGTGCGGCTCATGCGTGTTGCACCAGGGAGTGCACCTGTCGATGAAGGCCTTGAACTGCCCGGGGATGTCCGCCCAGTAGGAGGGGGAAACGGAGACGATGACGTCCGCCCGGGCAATCTCCTCCATCAGCCTGTCCGCATCGTCCTTCTGAACGCATTCGGCGGTTTTATGGCAGCTTCTGCAGCCCCTGCAGAATGCAAAATGATAATCATCGATGCATACGGCCTTTGTTTCATACCGCGAACCTAAATACTGCGAAACCAGGCGAACGATTTCAGCGGTCGCTCCGTTCCGGACGGGACTGCAGTTGATAATCAGCGCATTCATGGCCAGATCACAGCCTCCTTTGGTGACAAATCGTTTCGGACAAGGTATCTTTCAGGAACCGGGAAGCGCTTTTGACAGATAGAGAATCAGATCGTCATCCACGGTACAGACTGTCTCATACTGGACGCACTGCCGGCCCTGATACCAGACGCCTGAACCGTCGGGAATGTATCCGCGCCGGGCGTACATCCGCTGAGCGGAGCCGTATTCCCTGCATACTCCGACGCCCAGGCATACCGTATCCGCATATCCTGCCGCGATCTGCTCGGCGATATCCATCAGCCGGCTGCCGATCCCTTTCCGCTGGTATTTCTCCAGCACGCTGAAGTCAACGATGATCGGCCAGCCTTTTCCCCTGAACGGTCCTTCCCGCACCGTCCGGTACAGATACACATATCCGGCAGGACGCTCCTGATACACTGCTGTCAGAGCGATACATTTTCCTTCGGCCTGGTCCTTCATTCTCATCTGATATCCGACGATATCCGGATGCCACCCCTGGGCGGTGAATTCCTCAACAAAGACCGATCCGTCCGCATCTTCCATCGTACGGATCTCAAGTTTTTCATCCTTGTAATAAATCATCTGTTTCTCCTTTTGCCCGGGGAGGCGGCGCTCCTGCGCTTCCGTCCGTGCGGAACCTGTGCGACTGATTTCTATTTTACCAACCGTACGCTGCCTTGTCCATTCCTGTTTCCGCAGGCGTTCCGCTTTTCCCGGCATGACGAAAACGCCCCACGCAAAAACGGCATTCCCGGCTATGGGAATGCCGCCCTGCTTTATCATAACATCCCGGCCGGCAAAAAGGAGATAACCGGCGGGGATGAATCGGTGAGCGGGATCAGCAGGCCAGTTCAGCGGCCGCGAACTCTTCTTCCGGGATCGGCCGGATCGTAAAGAGGGATCGGATCTTCTTCCAGATCAGGCGGATGCAGTCGTACATGTCCTCATTGCCCAGGATTTCAGTTTCTTTATCATTCAGTTTCCTGTTGTTCATCATTTTCTTCAGTCTCCCTTCACGGTTGCTTTCCGTTCCTTTGCAGGAGCCTGTATTGCTCCTTGCACCCATTGATACGGATGCGGAGGAAGGGCTGTCAGCTGCCGGAAGCGCTGTTCACGGAATGTTCACATTGTTCATATTCCGCAGGATTTTGTCCGGTGAGGGCGAAATTCCCGGACCGCTGCGGACGGCTGCCGGAAAAGAGAGTGTGGAAAAACGGAACGGATTGGGTTATAGTGATACTATGCTGAATCCTGACACAATACACAGGCACAAAAATATGAAACGATAATTATTGAAGTACAAAAGGAGACTGCGTCATGAATGAAATAAAATGCCCGAATTGCGGGAAAGTCTTTCAGGTGGATGAAGCCGGTTACGCGGCCATTGTGGCACAGGTTCACACGGAACAGTTTGAAAAAGAAATCGCAGACCGCCTTCAGGCGGCACGGCGTGAGCTGGAAGCGCGTCAGCAGGCAGCAATGACAGAGGAAAAAAGCCGCCATCAACAGATCGAGGCGCAGAAGGATCAGGAAATTGCACGCCTGCAGGAACAGGCAAAAAACCTGGATGAGATACGAAAAAAGGATATGGA
>CAMJTZ010000098.1 GCA_946408865.1 uncultured Clostridia bacterium | reverse complement strand
GGCGATGGCGCCGCTCTGCCGGGCGTACACAAACATGAACCAGGCGGTTCCGAAGGCATAGCAAAGCAGAAGGCCCAGTATCATGGAGACGATCCTGACAATCCTGACATTCCTGCTGTCCCTGCTCAGGCGTTCCCCGAACCAGTAGACGAGCCCCATGAGGATGAAACCCAGCAGATACCCTCCGGTGGTTCCGAAGAGGATGCCGATGCCGCCGCTGAAGCCTGCAAATACCGGGATGCCCAGGGCGCCCAGCAGAAGATAGACCAGGATGGCTGCGGTACCCCGCTTGCCGCCCAGGAACCCCAGACTGCAGAAAACAGCGAAAGTCTGCAGCGTAAACGGCACCGCCGCCGGAATGCTGATCCACGAGCACACTGCCATCAGCACGGCGCATACCGCCACATAAGCCAGATCCCTTGTCTGTAATCCCTTAGTCTTCCTTTCCATAGATCCATCCTCTCCGCGTGTCCCTGCACAGTTCAAACCACTCGCAGCACCCGCAGACTTTCATAAACGTTTCCTTTTCGAGCACCTGTTCCCTTGCCGTCCGGGCCAGCGCGCTCCAGCTGCGCGTTTCGCCCGCGGAGAAGCCGCACGCCTCCAGCACGCCCCTGTCCAGGCGGTTTACCTTTTCCTCGGAACCGCATCTGCTGCCGGCCATGTGCGGGCAGGCGGCGCACAGATCATCCCGTCCTTCGACAAGCGTAACGGCAGTATCAGGGCAGGCTCTCAGCCGGCGGACGAGCGCATCCATACCGGCCGTAAAAGCATCATCGTACCCGCTGCCGGTGTATTTCTGGATGCACAGCAGATGATGGGGCCGCAGCTTCATGAAGCGGGCCTCACGCTCACTTCGCCGGAAGACAGAGCTTCCGAAGAGCCGTCCTCATAGCGGACCAGCAGGCGGCACTCGTCGTCGATGCCGCAGGCCGTGGCCGGACGGGCTTCGCCGTTGCGAATAACGTATATGGGCCGGCCGATCAGAAAGCTCCTCGCTTTGTATTCCTCCGCAAAGCCTCCGTTTTCCAGATCCGCGTACACCTCGCGGAAGCTCTTCAGAAAAGCGGCGGCGATCCGGCTCCTGAGATCCCGCCGGCGGGTCAGAGCGATGGGCCCGGCAATGGTTTGCAGTTCCCCGGGGAAGCCTCCCTCCGGTTCGTACACGTTGAACCCGATTCCCATGATCGCCCAGTCCAGGCCTCCGCTTTCCAGATCGATGGAAGCCTCCGTCAGGATGCCGCATGCCTTTCTGCCATCGATCAGGATATCGTTGACCCATTTGATGGCTGGCTTCCGTTCCGGGCTTTCCCCGGCGGTGCAGGCCTCTATGGCGCGGCAGGCCGCCACGGCCGCCGCCGTGGTGATCCGCACAGCCTGGCCGGCTGAAAGCCGCGGTGTGAGAAACACGCTCAGATACACGCCGCTGCCCGCGGGAGAGGCGAAGGTCCTGCCCATACGGCCCCGGCCGGCGCTCTGGCTCCCGGCGATCACCGTCCGCCAGGGAGCGGTTTCGCCGCCCCCGGATGCCTTCAGTTCAGGGGCCATGCGCTTGAGACGGTTGTTGGTGGAGTCTGTCTCGCTGAGCACCTCCACGTCAAACAGCGGGGCCGCATCGCCCAGATACCGGAGAACGGCGTTTTTGCTGATTGCGTCGCTTTCTTCGCTGAGGCGGTATCCCTTCCGGGTTACCTCGATACGGTAGCCGTCCTCTTCCATCTGGCGGATGCACTTCCATACCGCCGCACGGGTGATACCCAGCTCTTCCGCAATGGCGCTTCCCGACAGATATTCCTGCCCGGCTTCCTCCAGCAGCATGGAAACCTGCTGTTTGGCGTTCATGGATTGCATCTCCCTTCCCGATGATTGCTTTTTACGTACCGTAAGATAGCACATAAAGCGCATTACGTCAACTTTTAGATTTGTTAAAAGTTGACGTAAGTCTGAGACGGAGTTTTCACATATTCAGAGAGTTCAGAGATCATGGGATATGTTAATCTTTTTTTGAGATTTTCCCGTTATCTGTCAACAGAAAGGAACAAGAGAAGGACATAATCCGCTTACAGCCGTTTCTTTTTCTGCAGATTCTCCCACAGCACGTCCGCCGCTTTTTCCTGCGGTTTCTCCGGCTGTTTCTTTTCCGGTTTTTTCTTCTTTTCAGGCTTTGCCGGTTTTTCCGCTTCCGGTTCTTCCTTTTTCTCCGGCTCGCGCAGCCAGTCCAGCCGGCGCTGTGCCACGTCAAACAGGAAGATCAGGCCGGCCAGCAGCGCCAGGATCCACGTCAGGTCCCGGCGTTTCCGCGCGCTCGTATCCGGGAAATTCAGGAGTTCCGATGTATTTTCCGCCGCGATGCCTCCGCTTGCCTCACTCAGCTGCTCCAGGACGCCGTCCCCGCTTGTCCGCAGGTCGTATTCCCGGCTCCAGGAGAGCACTGCCCCGCTGTCCGTAGCCAGCAGTTCATTTCCCAGCCGGTCCCGGACCGATACGTGCACCGCGTAGGCGCCGGCCTGGGAAGTGTCCGCTTCTCCCTCAAAGGTCCGCGCGTTCACCTGTCCCAGTTCCACCGTTTCCTGCGTGCCGTCCGGCCGGATAATCCGGGCTTCCGCCTTTGCCGCGCGGCTCATCAGCTCATCGTCCGCGTCCGCAGTGAAACGCAGCTTCCCGTCGTCCAGTTCCGCGTCGCCGCTGCGGGTATTCACCGGCAGAACATAGGACAGAATCCCGCTGAAGAAAGCCGGCGCGTCTTCCCAGTTCAGGAAGTTTCCGGTCCATCCGCCCTGCACGTCGCTCGTCCAGGCCGCTGTCTTTCCGGCGCCGTACTGCCACCAGGCCAGCACCGGTTCCTTCCGGTCGCTGCAGAGGGATACCGTTGCCAGCGGTTTTTCCGTCGTCGCCAGGTATCCGCTGAGCGCCGGGAATCCTTCGAAGTCTGTCATGGAGGGATCCGTGACAATCGGCGTGAACGTCCGGTTCTGCACGTAGGATCCGGAGACCATCAGCGTTTCCTTGGTGAAAATTTTCGGCAGGCTGTCGAAGGGGCCGGCATAATACATCCGCCCCTTGCCCATCTCCGCCAGTTTCCGCATGCCCGCCGTATCCGATCCGTCGCCGACCGCCACGGTCGTCACGGTGATTCCCTCTTCCGCCATTTCCTTTACGACGTCTTCATATCCGGTATCCCCGGCCTCGCCGTCCGTCAGGAAAATCACATGCTTGTACTGCGCCTTCGCGTTTTTCAGCGCATCCTTCGCCATCTTCAGCGGAGAATAGAAGGCCGTTCCGCCGCCCAGCCGGATCGTCCGGACCTGCTCCTGCATGGCGGCCACATCCGTGACCGGGCTCAGGGGAACCACCCATTTCCCGGTATCGTCAAATGCGATGACGCCGGCGCTGTCCCGCTCGTTCAGAACCTCCAGCGCGCTGCAGGCTGCCTCCCGGGCCAGCTGCAGCCGGGTCAGTCCCCAGGAGCTGTCCGCCATGGAGCCGGATTTGTCGATGGCGATGATCAGCGCCGTGGATGGCAGATCCATCTTGTTCTTGATATCAATGGACACCGGCAGCATCTTCTCGATCAGGCTGCCCCGGTATCCGCCCAGCGCATAGCTGGAATCACCGCCGAACACCGCCAGGCCGCACCCCAGTTCCCGCACGGCTTCGTCCAGCGCTTCCATCTGCCCTTCCGACATCTGTTCCGCGTCCACGTTCACCAGCGCGATTGCGTGATAAGCCCACAGTTCCGCGGCCTGCTCGCTGAGCATGCTGACCGGAATCACGCGGACCTTCATCCCCGCGCTTTCCAGCATCTTTTTCAGTTCTCCGCCTTCCCCGTTCTTCCCCTCCGCCAGAAGGATATTCATCTCGCCGGAAACAACAGTATAGGTTCCGTTCAGGTTGTTCGGCGCCACCGTATCCCCGTCCATCAGAATCTGCGCTTCGCAGGGAATCACGCCGCTGCGCCCTGCAACGGACTCAAAGGCAAAGGTATTCTCTCCCTTCCGCAGCGTCACCCGCTGCGTCCGGGGCGTTTCATGGTTTTCACTCAGCAGGAGCGTCGCTTCTCCGGCTGTGTTTGTATACACCGTCACCAGGGTCGTATATTTCTGTCCCTGATACAGCGTGTCCGGAACGCTGATTTCAGTTACCTGGGCGTCCGGTCCCGTCTTCCGGGCCACCCGCAGGGTGTTCACCGGTATGCCGGTCCGGCTTTCCGCCCATTCTGCGGCGCCGGTCACCGCGCCGTCGCTGATGACGGCAATGCCGCCGTTTGAATCCGTTGGCAGCAGCGCTGAGGCCAGGGACAGCGCCTCGCCCAGATTGCTGGCGCTGCGGTCGGCGGAAGCGTGGAGACCCGTCCATTCCGTTTTCCCTCCGATGGATTTCTCCACTGCCGCATGCCGGCCGAACACAATCAGACCGGTTTTCCGGTCGTTCCCCGCCTCCTGCAGGGCCTGCCGGGCCAGGGAAACGACTTCCTCCTCCCGTACGGAGGCAGAAACATCGAGCACTAGCCAGGCGGTCCGGTCCGGGCTCGCGGTCAGAATGCTCAGTCCCGCGAAAGCCAGGGCGGTCAGGACAATCAGCACATGACGGAGAATATGGGAAACCCTTTCCTTCAGGCTTCTGCTTTTCCGGATATGCGCCATCCACAGCACCAGGGCCATGCAGAACGGGATTACCAGCAGCCGGAGCGGATGCGCAATCTCAAAACTCATACGGCTGCCCCCTTCCCTTTTCTGCGGCTCCACGGCTCACGCGCCAGGATAAACTCAATCATCAGCAGCGCGAGGAACACGCCCGTCAGGATACCCGTCAGATCCTGGCCGCGGCTTCCGGCGGCCGCGGTTTCCGCGCCCTCCGTATCCGCCGCCACCGTGCGCACGTCGCTTTCCTCCCGGGCAACCGGCGCTTCCGTTTCCGGAACCTGCTCCGCGTTCCGGGGCAGCAGCATATTCAGGATATTCTGTACCAGAACGGGAAAATCATACTTCATGGGCAGGTTGGAATCCTGCAGCCGGAATCCGATCGCCGCCTCGCTGTCCGTATAGGCCGCCAGCACATCGTTTCCGGCCCGGATCGCAGCTTTTCCGCCTGTCAGCGGTTTGCAGGCGCGCAGCGCCACATCCCGCAGCGTCAGGCCTTCCGTCATCGGCGATTCCTCCGCCGTCAGGCTCCCGCCCGGTTCTTTCTCCGTTTCATTCCAGGCAAAGGCCGTTTTTGACGGATCCCTGGAAAACAGCAGCGGCGAGCTTCCGTAAATATACAGATCCGCTTCCGTTTCCGCCGGCGATTCCTCGCTCGTCCGGACAATGCGCAGATCTTCCCGGACTTTCAGCGCGCTTTCCAGGAAAAGGTTGTCCCCGGTCAGCGCCACCGTCCGCACGGCGCTGCGCTCCACCGGCGCTTCCGCCCGGTTATCCGCTGCCAGCGCGTCCGTCTCCCGGATATAGACTTCCACCTTCAGGGCGTTTTCCGGAATGGCGAACAGTACTCCCGCTGTTTCACCCGCGGGAATTTCCGTTTCCTTCGCCTCGCACAGTTTTCCGTCCGCTTCGCAGGCCACGGTAATTCTGCAGTCGCCGCCGAAATTGCAGATCCGCGCGTAAGCGGATCCCTCCTCCGCAGTCAGCGTATAAACCCCGCGGTTTTCCTCGCCCCGTCCGGCATGGATCCCGGCGATTCCCGTCTTCGGCGTATAGCTGTCCGAGAACACGACAATCCGCGTCCCCCGGTCTGTTTCCTCCCGGCGGATCGCTTCCGCCAGAGTAACCGCTTTCTCCAGATCGGCGCCTTCCCGTCCGCAGGCCAGATTCCGGATCGCCTGGCGCACATCCTCCCGGTCCGTGCTGCCCGTCAGCGTCTGGCGGACTTCCGCCCCGGCTGCGAGAACCGTGATTTCCTCTCCCGGCGGCAGTCCCTGCAGCAGTTCCTCCGCCCGGTCCTTCGCCTCGTCCAGGCGGCTTTTCCCGTCGCTGACCGTCTGCATGCTCGCGGACAGGTCAAAGATCATCACCGTCCGGGAAGCCTCTCTGCCGGTCAGGTTCGGCTGCATCAGCGCCAGCGCCAGCACCAGCGCCGCCAGAAACTGCACCGGCAGCAGGATGTTTTTCCGAAGGCGCTGCAGCGGCTTGTTGGCGGCATGGTCCCGGATGGCTGTCCGCCACAGGAAGGTGCTCGGAACCTGCTTCGGCAGATATTTCCGCCGCAGCAGATACAGCACCACGATCCCGGCCGGGAACAGCAGAAACCACGCAAACTGCGGGGCAGCAAATGTCAGCATGATAACCTCTCTATATCATTCCGCTCTGTGAAATCAGCGGAATCCATTCCTCTTCAAAATTCTTTCCGGCATCCAGCAGCGCATAGGGGGTTTCCCGCCGGAAGCAGGTTTCGCGGATTTCCCGCAGGAAATCCTCCAGCGTCTGCCGGTAGTTTTCCAGCGCTTCCCGGTCCGCCAGCAGATTGACCGTCTCCCCGCTCTCGCTGTCCGTCAGCTTCAGCGCGCCGTCCAGGGAAGGCTCCAGTTCAAAGGCGGAGAGCGGCTGAATCACTGCGCACTCCTGCCCGCGGTAGCGCAGGCTGTCCAGCGCCGTCCCGATTCCGCCTTCCTCGTAGCAGTCGCTGATCAGGAAGCACAGTCCCCTGCGCAGGCCTTCTGTTTTCATGACGGTCTCCGTCAGCTTTCCGGCGCCGCCGGGAACGCAGGTATCCAGGAACTGCTCCAGCCGGGCGTATGCCTGGCGCCCGGACAGCTGAGGCGACATGCGGTTTCCGTTTTCCTGCAGGCAGACCACCCGCAGCCGGTCTCCGCCGGTCAGCGCCAGATAGCTGACAGCCTCCGCCGCCTGCCGCGCCGTTTCCCATTTTTCGCCCATGCTCCCGCTGCCGTCCAGCAGAACCGTCACCGCCGATTCCTGTTCCTCCATGAACAGTTTCAGGAAGATTTTGTCGAACCGGGCCATGGCGTTCCAGTC
>CAMJTZ010000097.1 GCA_946408865.1 uncultured Clostridia bacterium | reverse complement strand
CTTATTTCAGGAGTGTCGTTCTTAATGCTGCTGGCAGTCATCTATCTTGTGTTTATCAGTCTCGGTTTGCCGGATTCCCTGCTGGGCTCCGGGTGGCCGGTGATGCAGAAAGCATTTGAAGTCCCATCTTCCTATGCCGGATATATTTCCGCCAACATCGACTGGCTGACCGCTTTCTATGAAGCGAACCCCGACGCCAAACTGGCCATCGCTCCCGTAACCACCACTGTTGATGAAGCTGCGGGAACCAACCCCGGCTACCGGACAGACAACCCCTTCGGCATGATCGTCGGATTCAACGCCAAAGCGACCGAAGACCAGCTGAAGGCTGCCTGGATGTACATGGAATGGCTGACCCAGCCGGAGAACCTCTTTACCTTCCAGTGGGGTATTGAAGGCGAAACCTTCAACTATGATGAAAAGAACCTGCCTGTTTCTGTCAGTGATTACAACGGGGAACACAAGCTTGGTTTCTCCAACAACAAGGACTACTGGTGCGTGACCATCGAAGCCCGCCAGGCCGGCACCATCGAGGAAATGATCAGCAACAATATGCCGCATGACCTGCCCCAGGACTTCACCCAGGATGTGATCGACTGGTACTACACAAAGTGCAAGGTCCGGGATGCCGGATGGGCCATCGATAACGCCAAGTTCGGCGTCGCCATGGAAGCTGAAGGCGAATATCAGACCGCGCTGGTTGAGAAGTACAAGGAATTCCGCGACAAGCTGACCATGTGCGCTCCTGAAGAATTCGACGCCCTGTACGAAGAACTGGCGAAGGAATACGCTGAAGCAGGATATCAGGCGATTGCTGAAGAACGTCTGGCTGCCTACAAGAACGGCAATTCCACAAAGCTGCTGAACCAGGAAGCCAAGGAAGTGGATCTTTCCAAGTAATCTTTCCTGCGTTTGGACTTCCGGAGGGGCCGGGGCCCGGTGGCCCTGGCTCCTCTTTTTTAAGAGTACCATCAGTTTCGGAAAGCGGGGCAGAGAAATATGAGTCAATATACAAAAGGCGGTTTTACCCTGCCCGGGGAAGCCGGATATGAAAAGCTGACGCTGGAAATGGCGGAAAAGTGGGGCGCGGATGTGATCCGGGACAGCGACGGAACGAAGCTGTCACCCGAAATCACGCAGGCCGGATACAAAATTTATTCCACCATCTGTATCATCCGGGAGCACAATGAATTTGCCCGTCAGCATCCGGACACACAGCAGCAGACGTTTCTGTTTTCCGACCCGCGAACCGCGACGGGTGAAACGATGGAGATCCGGCCGCTGGAGGGTTATTTTCAAGAACAGTTTGAATTGAATGACTCACCGGGAGCGATGGCATACTGGCAGGTTTGGGACCGAACGGAAGGCCGCGTGCTTTCCCCGGAAGAATGGAGTTACACGGACGGACGGGTCACGCTGGGCCATTGTATTCCGTATCACCGTTATTCCGTATCTTTCCTGGCCTGGCGCATCTGGGAAGAAATCAACATGTACAACCACACCACCAATCACTGGACGAGCGAACATCTGCGCCAGCTGGATCCCCGCCATCCCCTGGCCTGGGAATACCTGCAGAACTGGCTGAAAAAGTGGTGCGAGGAAAACCCACAGACCAATGTGATCCGACTGACATCGCTGTTCTATAATTTCGTCTGGATTTTCGGAAGCGACCTGCGCCGGCACACACGGTTTACGGACTGGGGCAGCTATGATTTCACCGTCAGTCCGGCTGCACTGAGTGCTTTTGAGCAGGAATACGGATATGCGCTGACCGCGGAGGATTTTATCAACCGGGGAAAACTGCAGGCGACCCACCGTCCGCCAACCGGCGCCAAACGGGATTATATGGATTTCATCCAGCACTTTGTGGCGGAAAAGGCGAGGACCCTGGTGGAGATTATCCATTCCTTTGGCAAGGAAGCATACGTTTTTTACGATGACAGCTGGGTCGGTATGGAACCGTACGGGAAATATTTTTCGTCCATCGGTTTTGACGGCCTGATCAAATGTGTCTTTTCCGGATTTGAATGCCGGCTGTGCGCAGGCGCAGACGTTCCGGTGCATGAACTGCGGTTCCATCCCTATCTTTTTCCCGTTGGACTGGGAGGCCTTCCTACCTTTTCAGAAGGCGGACATCCCGAGAAAGACGCCCTGGCATACTGGCTGCATGTGCGCCGGGCACTGGCCCGGCAGTGCGTGGATCGCATTGGCCTGGGCGGATACCTGCACCTGACGATCGGACAGGATGCTTTCAACAACACCATTGAGGAGATGGCCGTCCAGTTCCGGAAGCTGAAGGAACTCCACGCTCACGGAGCTCCCGCGGAGCTTCCGGTTACAGTGGCTGTACTGCATACCTGGGGCGCCCTGCGCTCATGGACGCTTTCCGGACATTTTCATGAGACGGACAGGAACCCTCTGATCCATGTGAACGAAGCGCTGTCCGGCCTGCCGGTGAAGGTTGTATTCATTCATTTTGACGACATGAAGAACGGTGCGCTGCGGGATGCGAACGTCCTGATCAATGCAGGCCGGGCAGGGGACGCCTGGAGCGGCGGAGATGCCTGGAAATCCCCTGAGGTCATCAGTGAAGTGACACGTTTCGTCGCAGAGGGCGGCAGCCTGATCGGGATCGGTGAACCTTCCGCAGCGGAAGGACTGGATACCCGTTTCGCGCTTGCCCATATTCTGGGCGTGGATCAGGATGACGGCTCCTATGCCTGCCATGCACCCTGGGAATTCGAGACAGAGATGAAAAATCCGTTCTTTGCTGCCGGAGAATCGATCGGAAAGACGGATGGAATCCGCCTGACGGATCCGGAAACCCTGGTGCTGAATGCCATCGGGGATACGCCGGTCCTTACAGTCCGTTCCTTCGGACGGGGGGAAAGCTGTCTATATGGGGAATTTCTTCTACAGTCCGGCAGGCGCGCGGATGCTGCTTGAGATGCTGATCTGGCTTACCGGAGCAGACGGAAGGGTATCCGGTATCAGCAACCGTCCATGGGTGGAAGCAGCCTGGTTCCCGTCCGACCGTACGCTGCTTGTGATGAACAACAGCGAAGAACCAACAGACAGTGTGATTTGCTGCCCCGCAGGAGATGTTCCTGTACAGCTTCAGCCGATGGAAATGCAATTTCTCAGCCTATAAAGAGGAGGAATTCTGATGTATCAGCCCGATGCGACCCGCTATGACCGGATGATCTACCGCCGCTGCGGAAACAGCGGCGTTAAACTGCCGCTGCTCTCCCTTGGCCTTTGGCACAACTTCGGAAATATCACGCCGTATACGACGCAGCAGGCTATGCTTCGTACCGCTTTCGACTGCGGTATTACCCATTTTGACCTGGCCAATAACTACGGTCCGCCTTACGGCGAAGCGGAACGGAACTTCGGGCGCCTGATGGATGAAGACTGGCGGCCTCACCGGGACGAACTGTTCATTTCCACCAAAGCCGGATATGACATGTGGGCAGGCCCTTACGGAAACTGGGGAAGCCGGAAATACCTGATCTCCAGCCTTGACCAAAGCCTGAAACGGATGCGCGTGGATTACGTGGATCTGTTCTATCATCACCGGCCGGATCCGGAAACGCCTGTCGAAGAAACCATGGGAGCGCTGGACCAGATTGTCCGCAGCGGAAAGGCGCTGTACGTGGGGATTTCAAATTACGGACCGGGAGAAACGGAAGCCGCCATCCGTGAACTCCGGCGGCTTGGTACCCCCTGCCTGATCCATCAGCCCCGGTATTCCATGCTGGACCGACATATTGAAAACGGCCTGACCGATGTACTCCGCAGGGAAAAGGTTGGCTGCATTGTGTTCCAGCCGCTGGCAGGCGGAATGCTGACCGGCAAATACCTGGACGGAATTCCTTCCGATTCCCGGATGGCCAGGGATAACCGGTTCCTGAAGCCCGACAGCCTGACGGAAGACACCGTGAAAAAGGTCCGGGCGCTGAAGGAAATCGCGGACGCCCGGGGGCAGAAACTGCATCAGCTTGCGCTGCAATGGGTGCTGCGGGATGAGGTGATTACCTCTGCGCTCATCGGCGCCAGCCGTCCGGAGCAGATCCTGGACAATGCGCAGATTCTTTCTGCTCCGCCGCTGACGGAGGATGAACTCCGCCGGATTGACGAAGTACTTTCATAAGGGACAGATACAAAACCGCCCGTTCCATGGAATTCAGGAACGGGCGGTTTTGTGATCCGGACCGGCGGCTGCGGTCAGTCCATCCGGAACATCAGCCGAAGCTTCGGCTGGGCGCCGGTTTCAGGATCCATCACCAGATCCAGGACATCCTCCATATAGTCATTCCACCTGTCGACCACAGGGCTTCCGGCCTGGGTTTTTTCAGCGAATTCGATGCCTTTTTCACATTCGTAATATCCGAAAACATCCCGGCCGTCACTCCAGATCGTATAATTCCGGATTCCGGCCTCCTTCAGCAGGGAAACCATTTCCGGCCAGATCTCATCATGGCGGCGTTTGTATTCCTCCTGCATTCCCTCCTTGATACGGCCTTTCCACGCAAAACGTTCCATCCCGCGAACCTCCAATCTGTCTGATAAATTTTTATTTTGCCGGCGCAGCGCATGAAGCGCGCCTTACCAGTTCCCAGTCCGCTGTTTCCTGCTTGTTTTCCCCGCTGATCAGCAGCTGAACCGCCCGCGCGCCGGCCTGTTGCTGATGCGTGCTGATGCTTGTCAGCGGCGGAACCAGATAAGGGGAACAGAACAGGTCGTCGCACCCGATGACGGACAGCTGATCCGGAACAGCGATGTTCAGCTCCCGCGCGGAGGCCATGCATCCCATAGCGACCAGATCGTTCAGGGCAATGACTGCTGTGGGCCAGTATTCCGGCTTCAGGGAACTCAGCATCTTTTTCAGCGCCGCGGCGCCTTCTTCCGCGGTTCCCCGGCAGTACACCCGGTAGGAGGCGGTGTACGGCAGACGGGCATCCCGCAGTCCGTTTTCATAACCGACATCCCGGCGCAGGGGATCCTGATCCTCCTCCACTCCGCCGATAAAGGCGATTTTCTCATGGCCCAGAGAGGTCAGATAGCGGACGACTTCCCGCATCATTGCGGCGTTGTTGTTGATGACAGCAGGGAAATCATAACCCGGGGGAACACAGCCGATCAGGACCACCGGCATATACTGCCGCAGTTCCCGAAGAGCGGAGAGCACCTCTTTTTCATGATCCGGGGGAAGGTACTCGACACAGACAATCAGCCCGTCCAGCCGCCGTTCAGCCAGCATGGCTGCAGGATCATACTCACGGGTATCCAGACTGGACCAGGGGAACAGGCTTACTGTATAGCCGTTTTTCCGGGCTTCTTCCTGCGCGCCGGTGAAGATCATTGCATAGTGCGGATTCAGAAGCTTCGGCAGAATGATTCCGAGGGAGTAGGTTGTTTTGCTGGTCATTCCACGGGCGATGGAACTGGGCCGGTAATTCCGGCGGTCAATAACTTCCTGCACCTTCTTCCGGGTGGCTTCGGAAACATTGCTCTCCCCGCGCAGCACGCGGGATACCGTGGCGATGGAAACCCCGGCGTCCGATGCAATGTCATAGATGGTGATGTTTTCGCCGTTCATTCGGAACCCCTCTGTCCGCCATAAAGGCGTTATTTCAGGGCGCACTGCCCTTGTAAGCATCATGTAAGCGCTATCATTATAGATGATTCATTTCTTCTGCGCAAGTGAAAAATGGTATTTATGGAAAAAAATAAAATATATATTGACATGAAAATGATTACTGATTATACTGAAAGCGCTATCATACCAAGCAAACAATACAACCAGGCAGGTGATCATTATGGCGGAAACCTATCGGCAGACAGCAGACCGGGTTCTGGCGATGCTGAAACACGCAGACGGGAATGATCCGTCCCGCGGCCATCTGACTATGAACAACTGGGAATGGCCTACGGGCGTTGCGCTGTACGGGATCTACAAGACCTATCAGCAGAGCGGGGACGCCTCCATTCTTGAATACCTGAAAGGCTGGTATGAAGATATGCTCTCCCGGGAGCAGCGTCCGCACCGGAATGTTAATACGGTGGCTCCCGTGCTGACACTGACCTGCCTGTATGACGAAACCGGAGATAAAGCTTATCTCCCGGAAATCGAAAGCTGGATTGACTGGGTCATGCATGAAATGCCCCGGACCGAATACGGCGGACTGCAGCACTGCACGGTGTGGAACAAGCATTACCAGCAGCTCTGGTGCGATACGCTGTTTATGGTTTGCCTCTTCCTGGCCAAGGCCGGCGTAGTGCTGAAACGGCCAGAACTGATCGAGGAAGCGGAATACCAGTTCCTGATGCATATCCGGTACCTGCAGAACAAGGTGAACGGTCTGTTCTACCATGGATGGACGTTTGACCGGCGGCACAATTTTGCCGAGGCATTCTGGGCCCGGGGGAACGCCTGGTTCACTGCCGCGGCGATTGAGCTGTACGACATCACAAAACGGGACAACGCCGCCATGCGGATGATCCGAAGCGCCTGGATGGATCAGGTGCTCGCCCTGTGGAAATACCAGCGGGTGAACGGCCTGTACACGACGCTGATCGACGTGGAGGAAACCTACTGCGAAACCAGCGCTACCGCGGCGATCGCCTACGGCGTGCTGAAAGGCATCCGGCTGGGGTGGCTGCCGCAGGAACCCTACCAGCAGATGGGAATGCTTTCCGCGCACGCGGTGCTGGACCAGATCGACGAAACCGGTGCAGTTCAGGGCGTTTCCGGCGGCACGGGCATGGGACACAGCCTGCAGCACTATAAAGACATTATTGTTACGCCCACCGCCTATGGACAGGGTCTGACCTTCCTGATGCTGACGGAGCTGATGAGGGAGGACACCCGACCAGATTGACGGACAGGGAATATCAATCAGCTGAGCCAGAAAGGATGAGGCGCACATGAGCACGAAAGCCGCGGAACGAAGAGCCGTACACGGTACAGGGAAAGCCTACTGGAAGCACCTGCATTCTGAAGTAAGGCGTGATAAATGGCTGTATCTGCTGCTGATTCCAGGACTGATCTACTTCATTGTTTTCAAGTATCTGCCCATGTTCGGCATCGTGATTGCCTTCGA
>CAMJTZ010000096.1 GCA_946408865.1 uncultured Clostridia bacterium | reverse complement strand
TGCCTTCCGGGAATTCGCCGGCCTTCATGCGGCGGAACAGATCCAGGCTTTCTTCAGCGGGACGGTCGCGCCAGGGACTGTTTTTCCCCGGCTCGGTCAGCGTGCCGCGGTATTCGCGCATCTCTTCCTTGCTGAGCTCATCGACGTACGCGAGACCCCGGCGGATCCAGTCCTCCGCAATCTCATAGCACTTGTCGTAATAATCAGACGCGTAGAATTCCCCGCCGGTCCAGTGAAAACCGAGCCAGTGAATATCCCGCTTGATGGCTTCCACATATTCCGTGTCTTCCTTGGCCGGGTTTGTATCGTCAAAGCGCAGGTTGCACTTTCCTCCGTATTTTTCGGCGGTCAGAAAGTCCATAATCAGGGCTTTGCAGTGGCCGATATGCATATATCCGTTGGGCTCGGGAGGGAAACGGGTATGGATTTCCGTATAGCGGCCGTCGGCCAGGTCCTTCTCGATCGCGTCCCAGATAAAATTGCTGCGCGCGTTGTTCTCTTCCATTTTCGGACTGCTCCTTTTGCTGCAGGATCGGTGCATCCGGAAGGATGCACTTCAAACATTATACAAAAAAGGCCGGCGCTGAATCAAGGTTTTTTGGTTCTGCTGAAAAAAGCTTTTCTTTTGGCGGAAAAGCTGATACAATTAATTATCCCCTTATAAAAGAACAGCCTTTTCAGCGAGGTTTATTTTGAGACTCATTTTCGGAATTGCATTGCTGTTTCTGACAGCAGTTGTGTGCGTCTGTTCAGTGATCGCGAAGCGGTCGGGCAAAAAAATGGGGCCGACGGCCTGTTTAATGTTGCTCTGCCTGATCCTGCCGATGATCGGAAACGCTGTGATTATCCTGAGCGGGAACCGGCTCATGTCCACAGTCGGCGCGTATACATATTATCTCGGCATGGATTTTGCCATTGCCGGCATGCTTCATTTTACGATGACATACTGCCGGATTAAATGGCCGAGCATACTGATGCGGAATCTGGTTTATTCGCTGTTCCTGGTGGATGTGATTCAGCTGCTGCTGAATCCGGTATACCATCACGCGTTTGAACTGATTCCGATCCAGGTGGAAGGGTTTGATTATTACAAGCTGCAACCATTGGCCGGCCAGACATTCCACCGGATTGTGGATTACGGTATTCTGGCGGGTATTATTGCCATCCTGACCGTCAAGGTGATCCGTTCTCCCCGGCTGCAGACGGAACGGTATTCCGTGATTCTTATTTCGTCGCTTCTGGTAACCGCCTGGGAGACGGCCTATATTTTTTCCGGAACACCGATCGATCGTTCCATGCTGGGATTCGGCGTGTTCGGACTGCTGATTTTCTATTTCTCCCTGTATTACCGGCCTATGCGGCTTCTGGACCGGATGCTGGGCGGCGTTGTGTCAGAACAGCGGGATGCGATCTACTTTTTTGACCCCAATCAGAAATGCCTCTGGATGAACCGCGCCGGACAGGAACTGCTTGGCCTGAAGGAAGAAGAAACGTACAGGGCCGGAAACGAGCTGAACAGAAAGTTCGGGAACCGGCATCCCGGTGAGGAATGCTGGAGCGACCAGGTGATCCTGGAAACGGAAGACGGAGAGCATATCTGCCAGCTGTCCAAGCGGCCGCTGATCGACAACCATCAGCGGATGAACGGATTCTACATCAGCGTGCGGGACGATACGGACGAGCAGCGGGAGATGGAGCGGCAGCTGTACAATGCCCGGCACGATCAGCTGACCGGAATGTTCAACCGGGATTATCTGTACGAACGCACAAAAGAACTCCTGAACGGTTATCCGGATGAGGAATTCCTGATTGTGTACGCGGATATCAGCGATTTCAAGATGATCAATGATATATACGGCTACGCGTTCGGGGATTTTGCCCTTCAGCGGGTAGCTTCCTGGGTCGCGGAAGACCTGCCGGAGAAGAGCGTATGCGG
The DNA here is from genome assembly GCA_946408865.1 of uncultured Clostridia bacterium. The sequence goes on along the minus strand of CAMJTZ010000096.1, from coordinate 5,254 downwards.
CCGGGTGGGCGGTGACACCTTTGGCGTATGCCTGCCGGTGCGCGGCTTCAACCAGCGGCGGGTTGAAGAAAAGCTGGAGGATTTCCCGGTGAATGACGGGACGTCGACTCACCATCTTCTGATTCACCTGGGCGTTTACAGGATCACCGACCGGACCGTTGACATCTCCGTCATGTATGACCGGGCGCATATGGCCGTAAGCACGATCAAGGACCAGGTACATACGATCACCGCATGGTACGAGGACAGTATGCGGGAACAGGTTCTGCGGAACCGGCGGATCACCAACGAGCTGAAGGATGCCCTGGCCAACGGGCAGATCCATCCCTGGCTGCAGCCGATTGTGGACCGCAGCGGGGAAACGGTCGGCGCGGAAGCGCTGGTCCGCTGGATTCATCCGATTGAAGGTGTGCGGCCACCGGAATCCTTTATCCCCGTTCTGGAACGGAACGGGATGATTGCAGATCTGGATCTGTTCATCTGGCGGAGCTGCTGCCGGATCCTGCAACGATGGCAGGAAAGGGGAAACAGCCGGTTTATTTCCGTCAACATCAGCCCGAAGGATTTTCAGTTTCTGGATGTCGGCGGAGAACTGAAAAAAATGGTGCAGGAGTATGGAATTGACGTAAAGAAGCTGCGGATTGAAATCACCGAGACGGTGATGATGGGTAACGTTGAAAAAAGGATGGAAATCCTGAAAGACCTGCGCAGCTTCGGGTTTATCATCGAGATGGATGACTTTGGCAGCGGATATTCTTCTCTGAACATGCTGAAGGACATGCCTGTGGACGTACTGAAGATTGATATGGCCTTCCTGCGGAAGACGGATTCGAACGGTCGCGGACAGACGATTGTGAGGCAGATCATTGCGCTGGCCCGCGAGCTTGGGATCACTTCCCTGACTGAAGGCGTGGAAACGGAAGAACAGTACGGGAAACTGCAGGATATGGGCTGTCAGATGTACCAGGGTTATTATTTCGCCCGACCGATGCCGCTGGAAGAGTTTGAGAAGCTGTACGGCATGGCAGGATAGGCAGGAGGCAGCAATGAATGTTACGGACCTGAGGACAGTGAAAGCGCGGATTCGCAGAGCGGCCGCGCTTTTTGCGCTGCTGGTTTTCACTGTTCCGCTGCATGCCGGAGCGGATGAAAAAAAACCAAGGACCACGCGGCCGCCGCTGGTGACGGAACCGCCGGTCAGCGAGCCGGAGACGCCGGAACGGGACGCGGAGGGTTTCCTGGTATCGGACGGAGAGTTTATCTGGGAGGATGAGGAAGGCGGACTGTGGATGTACCTGAGCGGGACGCTGCAGGTGACGATCCGGCGGCAGCGGGACAGGTCTGTTCCGCTGATCTGGTTTGAGACAGAAATCCGGACCCGGGGAGAGGAACGGCTGCGCACCGTGATGACGAATCCGGACCATCCTGACAGGAACTATAAGTTCCCTTATAAAATTGCCCAGGATGAGGGCTTCGTGCTGGGATTCACGGATGACTTCTACGCGGACCGGATGAAGAACAACCAGACGGTTGGGATCATTATCCGTGAAGGCCGGATCATCAGCGGAAAGACAAACCGGAAGCGGAATTCACATCTGCCGAATCTGGACATGATGATCCAGTATCCGGACGGCCGCCTGGAAGTTTGTGAATGCACGGAGTATACCGCGGAGGAACTGCTGGAAAAGGGCGCGCTGAACGTCTTCAGTTTCGGACCGATCCTGATCCGGGACGGAGAAATTGACGAAAAGATGTATTCCTCCTATTACCGGGATCTGGAGCCGCGCCACGCCCTGGGCATGATCGAACCGGGGCACTATCTGCTGCTGTCCGTACAGGGACGAAAAGAGGAAGACAGCCGCGGAACGATGCTGCAGCGCGTGGCGGAAATGATGAAGGAACGGGGCGTAACGCAGGCGCTGAACCTGGACGGCGGAAATACCATGGCGCTGATGTTCCGTGGGAAGATGCTGAACAAGGAAGCCAGATTCCAGAACCGCCGGTTTGTCCGTTCCGTCCCCTCGCTGATCGGGATCGGGAAGACAGAGATTCCGCAGAACTGATGTGAAGATGCAGCAAAAATGCAATAATAAACCAGATTGGATATTGTGTTTCCGGATGAATGCAGGTACAATCCCTTGTGGCTGCTGAGCTAAAAGTGAAGAGGGGAATGAGCATTCATGGAAGAAACGAAATGGGAGGACCAGGCTTCCGCATGGGAGGTATCACATCCGTGGCTGGCCGAAGCAGCTGCCGCGGAGGAGGATGACGTGGATGAGGTTATCCGCTACACCCTGGATGAAATTCGTTTTGCCTGAATGAAAAGCGAAAGGCGCATCGGCGGATGCGCCTTTCGCTTTTAAAGCTTTATTTATTTTCCGGCACGATCCCGAAGGATCAGTTTGCGCAGGCCCCGGACGCCGACACGGATGGCCGGGTCTGTATCCAGCGTCATGGGATCTTCCAGCCCCATGGCCCGGCGGGTCTGGTTGGCAAAGACCTGCACCAGGGCGCCGGCACGGGCCCTGCGGACGGAGCAGATAATGAAGAGGGCGGAGGATTCCATTTCACTGGCGAGGGCGCCGCACTCCACGAAAGCGTTCCATTTGGCTTTCAGCTCCTCCCGGACGGGCATGGAGTCAGGATTATGCTGGCCGTAGAAATTATCCTTGTTATGCAGGACACCGACATGGAAGGGGACCTTTTCCTCCCCGGCGGCATCCGCCAGGGCGTTCACGATTCCGTAATCCGCCACAGCCGGATATTCTATCGGCGCATATTCCTTCGATGTGCCCTCCATCCGGATTGCGCCGGAAGCGATGACTACATCGCCGCCCAGGACTTCCGGGGCCATGCCGCCGGCGGAGCCGATGCGGATGAAGGTATCCGCGCCGCAATGGATCAGTTCCTCCACCGCGATGGCGAGGGAAGGACTGCCGATACCGGTGGAGCAGACGCTGACTTTTTCTCCCTCCAGTGTACCGGTATAAATTGTATATTCCCGGTTGGACTTCACGAAAGCCGCGGTATCGAAATACGCGGCGATTTTTTCACAGCGGGCGGGATCGCCGCAGAGCAGGACGTAACGCCCCACGTCCCCGGGAACAGTTTTCAGGTGGAATTCCTCATTGGGTGAATAAACGGTTGCCATGCCGGGACCTCCCTGTTCAGTTTTTTTCCCGGAACCATTATACCACGGAAAGTCCTCTTCCGAAAGGCCCCGCAGGGCGGACACTGCTTGTGTTCGGGGATGGATTCTGCTATACTTCTCCTGTGAAACACAGGCTTTTTTCATAATCGGATAACAATTTTACCGCACAGGAGGAGCAAACCGTATGAGCAGGGTTTTTCTGACGGTACTGGACGCGGTTGGCGCCGGGGAAGCGGCGGACGCGGCGGAATACGGTGACGCCGGCAGCAATACGCTGGGGCATGTGATCGCGGCCTGCCGCCCGGAGCTGCCGAATATGGCAGGGATGGGGCTTGGCAACATTGAAACCACCGGATACAGATGGGGCAGGCCGGTTGCAGGCGCCTGGGGCCGGGCCCGGGAACTGAGCAAAGGCAAGGATACCACTTCCGGGCACTGGGAAATCGCTGGCGTGCGGGTAACCCGTGCGTTTCCAGTTTTCCCGGACGGGTTCCCGAAATCCTTTATGGAAGCCTATGAGAAGGCCATCGGATACAAATGCATCGGCAACAAACCCGCGTCCGGCACAGCCATCATTGAGGAGCTGGGCGAAGCGCACCTGCGGGACCGTACGCCCATCGTCTATACCAGCGGGGACAGCGTTTTCCAGATTGCCTGCCATGAGGAGCTTTTTCCGCCGGAGAAACTGTATGAATTCTGTCGGACTGCCCGGGAGATGCTGCAGGGCGAGCTGGGGGTCGGCCGGGTAATTGCCCGTCCCTTTGTGGGGCAGCCGGGAAGCTTCAAACGCACCGGGAACCGGCGGGATTTCTCCATGCCGCCCTGCGGGCGCACCCTGCCGCAGGCTGTGATGGAAGCGGGCATGGAGTCCATCGGCGTCGGAAAGATTGAGGATATCTTTGCCCATGAGGGGCTGACAAAGATCGATCATGCGGCAGGGAACCCGGCCTGTATGGACGCACTGGTCCGCTTCATGAAAACGGATTTCGACGGGCTGTGCTTCACCAACCTGGTGGATACGGACTCTGTATACGGCCACAGGAACGATCCGGAGGGCTTTGCCGGCGCGCTGGAGGAATTTGACGCCCGGCTGGAGGAAATGAAAGCCCTGCTGCATCCGGGGGACCTGATGATTATCACGGCGGACCACGGCTGCGACCCCTGCGATATTTCCACGGACCATACCCGGGAGAATATCCCGATCCTGGCCTGGACCCCGGGAATGACTGCGAGCGTGGACCTGGGCATGCGGGACACCTTCGCGGATATCGCGGCCACCTGCGCGGACTGGCTGGGGATGCCGGAACGGTTCGATGCGGTATCCTTCGCGGACGTGCTTCGCAAATGATGTTTTAATGCTTCATATCTTCAATAATGAAATGGCTGCCGGAAGGCAGCCATTTCTTGTGAACGATGGGATCAGGCAATCTCAAGGCCGAGGCGGATCATATCCAGGAAGCTGTTCTGGCGGTCTTCAGCGGAGAGTTCCTCCCCGGTGATGGTATTGTCCGAGATGGTGCAGATGGCCAGGGCATGCTTGCCGGTGAGCGCCGCGTTGATATAGAGCGCGGCCGCTTCCATTTCCACGGCCAGGATGTTCAGGTTCCGTAGGGCGTTGACGTCGCCGCTTTCTCCGTAGAAAGCCTCAGAGGTGAAGACCGGTCCACAGTGCCAGGGCAGGTTCAGCTCCTTCGCGGTTTCCACCGCACGGTGAAGCAGCTCATAATCCGCGCAGGGGGCGTTGTCCCCGTGGAATCCGAACTGCTGCAGGTAGGAGGAGTTGTTGTAGGCGCTCATGGCGATGACAATGTCCCGCAGGTGCACATGTTTGTTCATGGCGCCGGCGGAGCCGAGGCGGATGATGTTTTTCACGTCGTAGAATTTGAACAGCTCATAGGAATAAATTCCGATGGAAGGACAGCCCATACCGCTGGCCATGACGGAAACGCGTTTTCCTTTATAGGTGCCGGTATAGCCCTGGATTCCGCGGACATTGTTGACCAGTTCGGCGTTTTCCAGGAATTTTTCAGCGATCATTTTTGAACGCATCGGGTCTCCGGGCATCAGTACGGTATCGGCAAAGGCGCCGGCGGGGGCGTTGAT